>NZ_JAELTL010000180.1:0-559 GCF_016428815.1 Serratia sp. ASV30
GGCTCGGAGATGTGTATAAGAGACAGGCATGCAACTCTTTGATAACCTATTGCTATCAAGTTTATGAAAATCTACAGGGAATTGATTGTAACAAAAGCTCAAACCTAGGGATAGGTGAAAAGGATATGGGGGATTGGTACCATTGAAGGTAAGCGGTGCATAGGTAGAAAGGGAGTGTTGCAGCACTAGATGTCATTGGGTTCAATGCGTGGATCATGGCCATAGCCGTGGCCATTTGATGACTAGGAAACTGGTTCGTATCCAAAATTTCTGCGAAACACTTTCTCAATGTTGGCCCCTTTGGTGCGCTGGCACTAAATTCCAGTAAAAAGGCATGCATCTGATTTGTGGTTTTAACCTTATCCCTGACCACTGATTCTCTGACCCAGTGTAGGATATGCATCGCCTGTTGGGACTCTGTTCTGGGCTGAAAGAACGACTCTGTCGCATTACGATTTAGGAAAGTAACATGCTGTTTTTTTTGTAATTTTTCCTATTAATGTTTCTGATCTGAAATGCCTTTAAACAACTGCATTACCCCATTTATATCATCGCGCAA
>NZ_JAELTL010000181.1:0-553 GCF_016428815.1 Serratia sp. ASV30
GTATAAAAAGTGGGGTGCAGCCTGATTTAACCATGATCAGATTATTTATTAAGTTCTCTATATGCAACTCCAGGAAAGATAACATTTAAAGAGCGAAAAACTAGGCACACCACTCGAGATAATTGACGTGAATAGTTAATAGGTGTAGAAAGGCAAGTTCATCGCTTTCGTGCACATGAGGGAAGAGTGGAATCACGAAGATATGTATGCAGGTCACTAGCTGTTGCAGCGAGTATGCATATAAGTAAAATGGTCTTTATTACATCATGAACAGGTTTGATGACTTAGTTGTTGGACGGTTTCTGGCAACAGATTCTGGAGTAGCAATAAATTTTGTCCGAACGCAACAGTTTAGGTGTAGTGTTACTATAATTAGTTAACGTAAATCACATAGTTTTGCATTGTATTTCATCTGCACTTTTAAATCGACAAAAACACCGTTTAACCCTATATTTAGGATATTAGTTAAAAGTTTAAGGAGATAGCTACATGAGCAAGTTAGAAAATAAAATTGAAGCAAGGCACCGTAATTTGTTTGATGTCTTGAATGAGC
>NZ_JAELTL010000182.1:0-551 GCF_016428815.1 Serratia sp. ASV30
GCTGGATAATTATAAACAAGAATATAATGACGCTTTGGCTAAAATCCTCACGATGCTGAATGATAAAAATGACAAGCTTGATGGTTTGGCCGTAGGGTTAGGGGAAGTCTCCAACCGTTTAAATCACGCAGAAAAATATCAGGATCTGGTTCATAAAACATCATCATTAACCGCAGAAAATGAGAGAGTACATACTGCTTATAGCGCGCTCTCTCAGGCATATGATGGCGCTAATGAACGCATTTATGCTCTAGAGCAAGAGATTGAACAGCTCCGTAAACACTTCGATCAAATTTACTGTAGTACTTCATGGCGCATAAGTTCTCCGGTTCGTTTGTTGGGAAGACTGAAAAATAGAAACGCTCCGTCCTCTCAAACACCAAGTGTAGGGCTGATGAAACGAGGGTTGAGAAAGTTATCCCGGATAGTCAATCAAAATCCAAGGTTAAGGATGCTGGTAGTTCGTACCTCTAAAAAATTAGGGTTGTACACCGTGCTACGCCTGTCTCTTATACACATCTGACGCTGCCGACGATGCCAACTGGGTGTCG
>NZ_JAELTL010000183.1:0-544 GCF_016428815.1 Serratia sp. ASV30
CCTGAACGGCGGTCAGGAAGCGATAGAAGAACGCGCACGCAATGAACTGGGCATGATCAAGCCCGGCGAGACTTTCTATCGTCTGGTTCCTGAACCTTCCGGGCGCAACGCGGCGTCTGCCACACAGAACAACCCATCGAAGTAACGCATGAATCCATCCGTAGGCTCCTCCCCTCAGGTGATCGCCGTCCTGCCCGCTGCCGGTATTGGCAGCCGTATGCAGGCCGAGTGCCCGAAGCAATATTTAACCATCGGCCATCAAACCATTCTTGAGCACGCGATCCACGCTTTGCTACGCCATCCGCGTATTACCCAGGTGATCGTGGCTATCAGCCCCGAAGACCAACAATTCAAGACATTATCGATTGCCAGCGATCCGCGGGTCCTGGTCACTGAGGGTGGGCAACAGCGCGCCGATTCGGTACTGGCCGGGCTGCAATTGGCAGGCAACGCACACTGGGTTTTGGTCCACGATGCTGCCCGCCCTTGCCTGCATCCCGACGATCTGGAGCGGTTGCTCGCGATCACGGCACACAGTAAGGTC
>NZ_JAELTL010000184.1:0-533 GCF_016428815.1 Serratia sp. ASV30
CGCTGCAGAAAGGGGATGTCACCAACGACAACACCCCGACCCTGAACGGCACCGCCTTGGCGGGCGGCACGGTGACGGTGTTCGACAACGGAGTGGCGATTGGCTCTACCGTGGCGGACAGCAACGGTGCCTGGGCATTTACCCCAAGTCCGGCGCTGAAGGACGGCAATCACAGCCTGAGCGCCTCGGTCACCGACAGTATCGGCCAGACCAGCCCGACCACCGGCGGCTTTGGCATTATGGTGGACACCACGCCACCGGCTCCGGCCACCGGCCTGGTGGTCACCGACAATGTCGGTGCCGAGCAGGGCGCACTGAAAGCGGGGGCCATCACCGATGACGCCACGCCAAGCTTCAGTGGCAAGGCGGAAGCGGGCAGCACCGTCACCATTCTGGACAATGGCAGCGCCATTGGCTCGGTGGTGGTGGACAACAGCGGTAACTGGACGTTTACCCCGGGCACTGGCCTGGTGAACGGCGCGCACGACTTCACCACCACGGTGACCGACCCGGCCGGCAACACCAGCGCCGAG
>NZ_JAELTL010000185.1:0-532 GCF_016428815.1 Serratia sp. ASV30
TATCATAGTTACGCATTTAAGCATTGTTGACTGCAACCCTCATCACAGAACTAATACATGCTAAAGGCGAATCCGTAAAAAAATACTGGAGTACTAACTCTCTGCAGAACCCTACACCAACCTCTTTCACTCTCGTCCAGGTAGCGCTTACGCATCGGTGGATCACTCATCAAAACCAGCAAAAGCCGTAACGCTAACTCGGGAGCGATATCGGTAGGTTTACGTACCTGTTTTCATCTGTTTTGGGGTAATCCTTCTTCTATTGCCAATCACCTCGTTCACTCGTTCCTGTCTCCGTATTGTTAATAATGACCATAGGTCTAATGAACATGGTTTATGGGTATCTACACCCAGTAATAGGCGTAGATGTACCCACGACCTTAAGTGATAGATGTTGGGATACCGATAGGGGAAAGAGAGAGACAGGGATACAGGCAAGATCGGATCACCAACACTACAACCCGATAGGATCACCACTACTTCGTAAATCATTACCAGACGTCCAATGAACTGAACTCAATCAGCTAAGGAC
>NZ_JAELTL010000186.1:0-508 GCF_016428815.1 Serratia sp. ASV30
CACTTTGTGATTCATGACTGGGGTGAAGTCGTAACAAGGTAACCGTAGGGGAACCTGCGGTTGGATCACCTCCTTACCTAAAGATATGCAGTTGCGTGCAGTGTCCACACAGATTGTCTGATGAAAAGTAATGAGCAAAGCGCTACCTGTTGATGTAATGAGTCTTCTGGACTCATGCTGATACGAGAAACGGTTAAACCCTGGGTTTAATCGGATTTTGTGTCCCCATCGTCTAGAGGCCTAGGACACTGCCCTTTCACGGCTGTAACAGGGGTTCGAATCCCCTTGGGGACGCCATCCGATAATGAGTGAAAGACATTATCACCGGTCATTCGTGACTGATTATCTTAAAGATGACTCTTGCGAGTCGTGTTTAAGATATTGCTCTTTAACAATCTGGAACAAGCTGAAAATTGAAACATGACAGCTGAAACTTATCCCTCCGTAGATGTATTGGGGTAAGGATTAACCTGTCATAGAGTCTCTCAAATAAACAGCACGACAGTGT
>NZ_JAELTL010000187.1:0-500 GCF_016428815.1 Serratia sp. ASV30
GAAGTGCTGAAAACGGAAAAGGACAGTTCAAGGCACCCGATATTCCAGGTGATGTTCAGTCTCCAATCGTTTGGCGCCACAGGACGTACCGAAGGAGAAAGCCTGTTCGAGCAGTATGACGCGCAAGAAGGGGCGTATCGGGCGGCGAAGTTCGATTTGACCGTGATGCTGGACGACAGTGAAGAGGCGATCGGTGGCGTCTTCAACTATGCGACGGCCCTGTTCAACGGGCAAACGATGCGGAACTACATTGCGACCTATCAGCATATCCTGCGCCAACTGGGTACGCTGTGCAGGCAGGGGCGTTCCCTTGCGGAGCTCCAGTACCTGGATACGGCGCAATACGAGCAAATCATCTGCCAGGGGAACCGCACAGAATGCGATTACCCACGGGATATGACGATCCACGAAATGTTCGAGGCGCAGGTAGCAAGAACCCCAGAGAATATCGCACTGGTGTTTGAGGGGGTGAGCCTGACCTATCGGCAGTTGAATGAACG
>NZ_JAELTL010000188.1:0-489 GCF_016428815.1 Serratia sp. ASV30
TGCTTACAGAGTGAAGAGTTATACCATATTGCTAATCATAGAGCTAAAAATTGGCAAGAGCTATATATTGATTACTATGGGTTGTCACATGAAGAAATGTTAATTGCCGGAAGCCTGTGGGCAGAGTTTCAAGATAAAAATAAAACCAAAGTTGTGCTTTTTGATGGTATTAAAGATGTTTTAATTAAATCAAAAGATATCCCTCATGGTATTTGCTCACAAAACTCAAAGGGAAATATCCGTAGAGTGTTTGAAATAAATGGGGTGTCTGAATTTTTTAAAGCTATTGTTGGTTACGATGATGTTCCAAATCATTACCAAAAACCACATCCATTTGGTGGTGTTAAATGTTTAAAGTCAATTTTTGGCCGTGCTAAAAATTATTCAATTATGTATATAGGTGACCATGAGTCTGATACGCAATTTGCTCGTAACATACAATCCGAACTCGGAGTTAATGTTATCCTGTCTCTTATACACATCTCCGAG
>NZ_JAELTL010000189.1:0-486 GCF_016428815.1 Serratia sp. ASV30
AAACGCAGGCCGCGTTACATAGTTAAAAAGTGAGATAGAAAATAAGATGATCTGCAAAGACGATAAAAAAACTTGAGCCTTATATTCAGGGTTGGCTCTGCTATTTATATATCCTCTTATCCACGACTTCTCGAGACATGAGCCTAAAATCGCCGACGTTTTCTTCTATGGCCGGTTTGCTTATTTTGTTGTGAATGCGATAAAACCATTCTGCAGTTTTACGCTTCATTCTACCATCACTCTGTCTATCTATACGTTTGGCTAAAACAACTTCCGCACCATTTTCCCATTTATTCAACAACAACGGGATAACATCTATTGGATCCTGGAGATCTACGTCAATAGGAATGATGACATCACCCGAAGAGGCCTCCAACCCAGCGAATAAGGCTGGTTCTTTTCCAAAATTACGAGTGAAATTGATAACTTTGATCTTCTCATCAGCTAGTGACAAGGCTGATATTATGTTCTCTGTTTTATCAGAAC
>NZ_JAELTL010000018.1:0-93251 GCF_016428815.1 Serratia sp. ASV30
GATGAGCCAGGCCTTCGATTACATCCTCGAATATACCGATATCTTCCTGCCGAGCGAGGGAGAAGTGCATCACTTTGCCAGCAGCAAAAACCAACAGGAAGCGGATATCGTGCAGGAACTGTTGGCCAGTGGCGTGAGCCACATCGTGATCAAGCGCGGCCAGAAAGGGGCCAGCCATTACCAGCAACAAAACGGCCAGACGCAGGAGCTACACACTCCAGGCTATAACAGCAAAATGGTCGATCCGACCGGAGCAGGCGACTGCTTTGGCGCGACCTTTGTCAGCCTGTTCCTGTCCGGCTTCAGCGCAGAAAAAGCGTTGCAGTATGCCAATGCCAGCGGTGCCCTGGCGGTTTCCCATAAGGGGCCGATGGAAGGGCTATCCAGCCTGGCGCAGATTGAGCATTTTATTGCACAACAGGCGTAAAGCCCATCAACCGGCCAGCCTTTGGCCGGTTTTTTATCCCGATTGCCAACATAACGGCTTGGCAAAACCGTCCCTTGTCGTAAAATCCCCTCCTTTGCCAATCCATAACCGTAAACCCCTTGGAGGCACGGATGGAACAACGCTTTGTTCAAGCTAACCGCGAAGCACGCTGGGCACTGGGCCTGACGCTGCTTTACCTGCTGGCCTGGTCGCTGGCGGCCTATCTGCCAGACAGCAACGCCGGGATCACCGGGCTGCCACACTGGTTCGAAATGGCCTGCCTGCTGGTACCGCTGCTGTTTATTGGCCTGTGCTGGCTGATGGTACGCGGCATCTTCCGCGATATCCCCCTGGAGGATAGCGATGCAAACTGAGGTCATTCTGCCGCTGATCGCCTATCTGTTGCTGGTATTTGGCCTCTCGGTGTATGCCTATACCCGTCGCCAAAGCGGTAACTTCCTGAGTGAATATTTCCTCGGCAACCGTTCGATGGGTGGCTTTGTGTTGGCCATGACGCTGACCGCCACCTATATCAGCGCCAGCTCGTTTATCGGTGGGCCGGGTGCCGCCTATAAATACGGCCTCGGCTGGGTGCTGCTGGCGATGATCCAACTGCCCGCCGTGTGGCTTTCACTTGGCGTGCTAGGGAAAAAGTTTGCCATTCTGGCGCGGCGCTACAATGCCATTACCCTTAACGACATGCTGTTCGCCCGCTATAAGAGCCGCTTGCTGGTATGGCTGGCCAGCCTGAGCCTGTTGGTGGCCTTCCTTGGGGCAATGACGGTTCAGTTTATCGGTGGCGCACGCCTGCTGGAGACCGCTGCGGGCATTCCTTACGACACCGGCCTGCTGATATTTGGTATCAGTATTGCGTTGTACACCGCGTTTGGCGGCTTCCGTGCCAGCGTGCTGAACGATGCCATGCAGGGGCTGGTGATGCTGATAGGCACGATATTACTGCTGGTTGCGGTGATCCACGCGGCGGGCGGCTTGCATAGCGCGGTCGATAAGCTGCAACAGATCGATCCGGCGTTGGTTTCACCGCAAGGCGGCGATCAGATCCTCAGCCTGCCGTTTATGGCTTCGTTCTGGATCCTGGTGTGCTTTGGCGTGATTGGCCTGCCGCACACCGCCGTACGCTGTATCTCATATAAAGACAGCAAAGCCGTGCACCGTGGCATTATCCTCGGCACTATCGTGGTGGCTATTCTGATGTTTGGTATGCATCTGGCTGGCGCCCTGGGCCGTGCGGTGCTGCCGGATCTGAAGATCCCCGATCAGGTGATCCCAACGTTGATGATCACTGTGCTGCCTCCGTACGCCGCAGGGATCTTCCTGGCCGCACCGATGGCGGCTATCATGTCGACCATCAATGCGCAGTTGCTGCAATCCTCTGCCACCATCATCAAAGACCTCTATCTGGGCGTGCGTCCGCTGCAGATGAACAATGAGAAGATGATCAAACGCTTTTCCAGCCTGACCACGCTGATCCTCGGATTACTGGTGCTGCTGGCCGCCTGGCGCCCGCCTGAAATGATCATCTGGCTGAACCTGCTGGCGTTCGGCGGGTTGGAAGCGGTATTCCTCTGGCCGCTGGTGCTGGGCCTGTACTGGGAACGCGCCAACGCGCAGGGAGCCCTTAGCTCAATGGTCACCGGTGCGTTATGCTATACGCTATTAGCCAGCTTCGGCCTGCAACTGGCCGGATTGCACCCTATTGTGCCTTCGCTGTTACTCAGCCTGTTGGCGTTTTATCTCGGTAACGTCTACGGCGAAAAGCGCCAGTTGCCGTCGTCCTTACCCTCTTGAGAGAATTGTTATGCCTTGGATCCAATTAAAACTGAACACCACCGGCAGCCAGGCAGAAGACCTGAGCGATGCGTTGGTTGAAAGCGGCGCAGTATCGGTCACCTTCCAGGACACCCACGACAACCCGGTATTTGAACCGCTGCCGGGCGAAACCCTGCTGTGGGGCGATACCGATGTGATCGGCCTGTATGATGCCGAAACCGATATGGCCGAAGTGGTCGCCATACTTGAACAGCATCCGCTGTTGGGCAGCGGTTTCCGCCACAAAATCGAGCAGTTGGAAGATAAAGACTGGGAACGTGAGTGGATGGATAACTTCCACCCGATGCGTTTTGGCGAGCGCCTGTGGATTTGCCCAAGCTGGCGTGACGTGCCCGATCCGGACGCGGTGAACGTCATGCTAGACCCTGGCCTGGCGTTTGGCACCGGCACCCATCCGACCACCGCGCTTTGCCTGCAATGGCTGGATGGATTGGATCTGGCTGGCAAAACCATCATCGACTTCGGCTGTGGCTCCGGCATCCTGGCGATTGCCGCGTTAAAACTCGGTGCCGCCCGCGCCATTGGCATCGACATCGATCCCCAGGCCATTCAAGCCAGCCGTGACAACGCGCAGCGTAACGGCGTTTCAGAGCGTCTTGAGCTGTATCTGCCAAAAGACCAGCCAGCCGATCTGCTGGCCGATGTGGTGGTGGCGAACATTCTCGCTGGCCCGCTGCGTGAACTGGCACCATTAATCAGCGACCTGCCAAAATCCGGCGGCTATCTGGGCCTGTCAGGCGTACTGGCAACTCAAGCCGCCAGCGTAGCCGAAGCCTATCAGGATAAATTCAATCTCGACCCGGTGGCCGAGCGTGAAGAATGGTGCCGCATCACCGGCCAACGCAACTAGTTACATTTTCCCTGCTTGCCAAAAACCATCGGAAATTTAAACAGTTCCGATGGTTTTTTCTTTTCCTAAGAATCCGCCAGTTTATCCCGACACTTGCTGGGCGTATTCTCCTGCTCGGAGTGAAGGTGGCCCGCAGCATACGAGCCGCCCACCCAGGATAATTGGTATTTTCATTGGACAAGGATTAGGAAATGAAAGGAAAAATGTTGCTGGCTGCCCTGTTGGCCGCCAGCTTCTCGATCGGTGCCGCAGAACATGCTCATTGGGGCTATGAAGGCCAGGAAGACCCGGCGCATTGGGGTAAGCTTTCACCCGATTTTTCACTGTGTGAAACCGGTAAAAACCAGTCCCCGGTCAACATTCAGGGCGCGCTGAAAACCCAGCACGGCAAGCTTGAGCTGGCTTTCCAGCAGGGCAAACAACAAATCGTCAACAACGGGCACACCATTCAAGTCAACGTCAGCGAAGGCAACACCCTGCGCCTGGACAACGACACCTTCACGCTACAGCAGTTCCATTTCCACGCCCCGAGTGAAAACGAGATCGACGGCAAGCAGTTCCCCCTGGAAGCACACTTTGTCTACAAAGACAAAGACGGTGCCCTGGCGGTGCTGGCCCTGATGTTCCAGCAGGGTAAAGCCAATCCGCAACTGGCGCAGGCCTGGCAACAAATGCCTACCGCTGTCGATCAGACCGCCGTGCTGAACAAACCGCTGGATATCAAAGCGCTGCTGCCGAAACAGTTTAACTTCTACCGCTTCAGCGGTTCACTGACGACGCCCCCCTGCTCCGAAGGGGTCAGCTGGTTGGTGCTAGATCAGCCTGTAAGCGCTTCTGCCGAACAAATCAGTCAATTCCACTCGGTAGTCCACCATAACAACAATCGCCCGGTACAGCCGCTGAACGGCCGCGTCATCGTCGATTGATTTTTGCCAGCGACAACAGCCGCTGCCCTCACTGGGGTGGCGGTATTTCCAAGCACCATTCTTGCCGATTTGTCAAAGTATTAAGCTGAGAATGTTACAAATAACCTGATGTTACGATCTGTTATTACCGGCACGTAAAGATAAAATCCTGTCGTTAGTGGAATATTTTTGCGCACGAAAATTAAGCACAATCACACAACTAATTGTTAAATAAACATAATATTTTCATCAAGGGTGCATAAGCGCACTTTTATTGCCCAATAACTGTCGATTGGTCAAAGTTTGGCCTTTCATCTGAATGAAAAAATGCGTAATATACGCGCCCTTGCGGACACAGTATGGTCAGTCTTTGTCTATGCGCATTGGACACCACCAGTTAACAAATTGCCTGATTGCGGCCCCGATGGCCGGCATCACAGATCGCCCATTCAGAACCTTATGTCATGCAATGGGTGCTGGGATGGCTGTATCCGAAATGCTCTCCTCCAACCCGGAGGTGTGGCGCACGGATAAGTCACGTCTGCGTATGGTACATAGCGATGAACCAGGGATCCGTTCCGTGCAAATAGCCGGATGTGATCCTGATGATATGGCCGCCGCGGCGCGCATTAATGTGGCCAGCGGTGCACAGATCATCGACATCAATATGGGGTGCCCAGCCAAGAAAGTGAACCGGAAGCTTGCAGGGTCTGCGTTACTGCAGTACCCGGATCTGGTTAGACAGATCCTCCTCGCGGTGGTTAACGCGGTGGATGTGCCGGTAACACTTAAGATCCGAACCGGCTGGGAACCAGAGAACCGTAACTGTGTAGAAATTGCCCAACTGGCCGAAGATTGTGGTATACAGGCCCTGACGATTCATGGCCGAACCCGTGCCTGCCTGTTCAACGGCAACGCGGAGTACGACAGCATTCGGGCAGTTAAGCAGAATGTCTCCATTCCGATTATCGCGAATGGCGACATTACTGACCCGCATAAAGCCAGAGCAGTGCTCGACTACACTGGGGCTGATGCCCTGATGATAGGCCGTGCTGCTCAGGGGAGACCCTGGATCTTCCGGGAAATCCAGCATTATCTGGACACTGGGGAGCTGCTGCCACCGATGCCACTTGGCGAAGTGAAGCGCTTGTTAATAGGGCATATTCGGGAATTGCACGGCTTTTACGGCCAAGGCAAGGGATTCCGGATTGCTCGAAAGCACGTCTCTTGGTACTTACAGGAGCATGCCCCTAATGACCAGTTTCGGCGCACATTCAACGCCATAGAGGATGCCAGCGAACAGCTGGAGGCGTTGGAGGCATATTTCGAAAATCTTGCGTAACAAAAAAGAGCTGACAGAACTATGTTCGAACAACGCGTAAATTCTGACGTACTGACCGTTTCAACCGTGAACTCACAGGACCAAGTGACTCAAAAGCCTCTGCGTGACTCGGTTAAGCAAGCACTGAAGAACTATTTTGCTCAACTGAACGGTCAAGACGTTAACGATCTGTATGAGCTGGTACTGGCTGAAGTTGAACAGCCACTGTTGGACATGGTGATGCAGTACACCCGTGGCAACCAAACCCGCGCTGCCCTGATGATGGGGATCAACCGCGGTACACTGCGTAAGAAATTGAAAAAATACGGCATGAACTGATACTAGTCAGTCAAGCTGTTGAAAAAAGGCGCTTTTACCTCATGGGTCAAGCGCCTTTTTCTTTTATCATACCGGCCTGTCAGAAACGCCAGGTGGCCGATAGGTTACCCGCTACCGAGTCATAACCAGAACGGAACAGATCGCTCTCTACCCCCAAGCCCAGCTCCACATCCCTATTGATTTGGTAACGAA
Organism: Serratia sp. ASV30; assembly: GCF_016428815.1. Classification (NCBI taxonomy): domain Bacteria; kingdom Pseudomonadati; phylum Pseudomonadota; class Gammaproteobacteria; order Enterobacterales; family Yersiniaceae; genus Serratia; species Serratia sp. ASV30. Next base: position 5,886 of record NZ_JAELTL010000018.1, read on the forward strand.
CTCCGGCTTTCACCCCCATGGAGTCACGCCCAGTCACCTGATTCTTGTTGCTGAAGCTCGCCGTGCGGTAGTTGGCGAAAGAGGCTTCTTGCGATACGTCGCTATCCAGCAACTCATGATCCCAGGTAAGTTGCAGATCGGCAGCAATAGCAGCGCCCGAAGAGAGCGGAAGATCCCAACTGCTGTTGACCCCAATGCTGGAGCGCAGAGAATCAAAAGTGCTAGAACCTAGCGCCAGGCGGCTACTGTCGTTGCCCGTTTCCGTCACGCTTGGGCGATGCAGGGTCGTGTAATTCAGTGCGGCCACCGGGCCAGCGCTCCATTGGTCATTCAGCGCCCAGCGGTAGCCGCCACCAGCAGCTACAGAACCCGCCAGGCCGGTCCAACTGGCATGTTGGCTCGCATGATAAGTCTCGACGCTGATGCTGCGATCCAAACGGCTATCTTCAATGCCAAACCGACCATTGCCGAATAAATACATCCCCGCTTGCCGATCGGCGGCATAACGAGCCTGGATGCCCAGATCGAAAGCCGTGGTTTTACCGGTGGCGTTTTCCGGTGATTTGACCGTTACCGATTGCCCACTGACCGCACCATGGAAGCCATAAACCCAGTCGCTATTCTGCTCACTGTGCTTTTCAGCACCAAAGACTATGCCGTAGCTGCTGGCATCATAGCCAACCCGATCGCCTTGGCGCTGCTGCCAAAAACCGCCACCAAAGGGTATGGCAAAACTATGCCATTCGCCTGCAACCTGCTGCTCTGGCGTGGTGGAATGAGATCCGCTGACGATCCGCGTAATCTGTTGTTCGCGATTAAGAGAACTGGCGAACATCGCACTGTAGGCTGCGGGCGAAAGTTGCTGCAAAGCGCTGCTGATGCTCCGTCCGTCGACAGCAGAGAAGTCCAATGTGCGGTACAACGGCTGGATGTCTGCACCCGCGCCAGACACAATGTGGTCCAGCGCCTGGCCAACCTGCCGCGCATTGCTGTCCTGGGCATACTGGCTGTAGGCGTTGTCTGCACGCAACATCGCGAGTTGCCAACGATCCTCACCCTGCGGCGTTGCCTGCAAGGCCAGCGTAGGCGAACTGAGTAACCCGTCCACCGTGCTGAATTCTCCGCTATGCGAGGTGGCTTTCAGCATCTCGCCCGAATCCAGCCGCCAGTCTGTGGCATACCAGTCTGGCTGAGGCGCAAACGTTAGCTGACCGTTGAATGCAGCATGGCCATTAACCACCAGGGTATCGTGTCCACCACGGCCATCGACCTCTAACAGCAACTGCCCCTTCTCGCCCTGTTGATAGAGGCCGGTGACCTCGATTTGCCCTAGCGAATTCCCCGGCGCGAGGATACCGTCATTCACAAAGCGGCCCGCCGGGTTCAAGGTATAATCGCTGTTGCCAGCCAGCGTGGAGCCTGGTGCGATAGACATGCTGTAAATCTGGTGGTGACCATTAAGCGAAGTGATCCCCCCGCGAGTGCTCAGCGCCAGATTGTCGATACCTTCAATATTTCCCCGATAGTTGAACCGGAATTTGGGGTCTGCCTGATCGGTTGCCTGCCCTTGCAAATTGGCCAGGCGCCCAAAGGTAAACTGGGTCAGGCGCTGCTGGCCATGCTCATCCAACTGGTTATAATCCGAGTAGATATTCCCTTCCAGCTGAGCACCATTTAATAGATTGATATTGTTGACCAGCGCGTTTGGCGAGATATAAATCGCCGCACCTTTAGCGGCAACCTGGCCGCTAATATCCGCATTATTGACCAGCGCCCCCTGTAGCTCCGGCAATAATGTTGCAACCTGTCCACCAACATAATGTATCCAGGATCCCCGGTAATCCACATCGTTGCCCAGCAGGTTATTGCCAAAATCAAAACTGAGAGCAACGCCATTAGCGCCTAGCGCTTGAACATCGCCACGCTGAATGAGATTGTGGTTCTTGCCATAAGCAAACATCACGCCGCGGCCATTGACCCCGTCAGCGTAGACGCGAGTGCCAGGCTCAACGTTCAGCGTGTTGTTTTGCCCATCGATACGAATACCTGCTCCACCGGCGCCCAGTGTTAACAGATCCGCTTGCTGGAAGATGTGGTTATTGCTGCCGTAAACATGCAAACCAACGCCCAATGTCGCGGTATTATACTGCCCCGTGATGTAGCCATCGCCCTGCTTGTTACGTAAAAAGTAACCCTGTCGATTAACCAGCGTCTGCCCATCACCGTAGAGCGAAAAACCGAAGAAATTACGCCGGTCGATCTGATAATCCATGTCCTGCAATAACGCCAACTCGGCTTCCATAAACGTGGTGTAGTTGCGGTAATTCTGGTGGCTCATCATGCTGTTTTTCAGCTCGATATGGCTCATATAGTTATCGTCAACCGAGCCATCATCAGCCAACATTTTCACCGGAACGCCGGGCATGGCGCCCGCCAGCACTTCATCCACGTGCTTACCCGCGAAATACCCCTTATCAAGGCGCACATCAAAACCTTGTGGATCCCATGCGTTATTGCACCCTTTGCACAGTATGACCTGGCCGGGACGTGCCGGATTTCCATTGTCATCACGCAGATGCTCAGTCCAGGAACCAAAAGGCTGATCGGCGTCAAAAGCTGGGGTAAATGTCCCCTCCCCAGCCCAATCGGTGGCCATATTAGAGATACCCAACCCATGAGCCAATTCATGAACGGCAACACTGACCAGATCCGTTTTTCCGGAGCGGGGTAATTGCGCTGGAACATAGGGAATATTATCAAAATCCATTTTTCCCATGATAAATTGGCCATGAGAACCGAAGGTTAGCTCGCCGGTATCAATACCGTTCAAAGCCCCCTGCAGTTGTGTAATGCTGATTACACCATCGGTTACCGATTCGCTGGAGCCTGCAGCATTCACCTCATTAAAAGTGCCTACGTTGATGATGGCTGGCAATTGTTCGGGTCTGGGGGTAATAACTTCAGCCCAGTACCGCATGGCATCCAGTATTTTTTCTTTCTGTTGGTGATTCAGATCCCAGGTCGACTCAATTGGCTGCGGATAGTTCGGCATAAAAGGGCCATCACCCACATCAAAGAAGCGTACCTGGAAGACGGCAACATTATTCGTGTTATAAACCAGGTAACTGTCTGCGGCGTAGCTAGGGTGACTGGCGAAAAAACCGGTTAACGCCGCCGAGATGAAAAGCTTTTTCAAATCAACCATCCTTGTATGCAAAGAAAGGAACCATTTCCTTCCAGTATAGAAGGACATACCTCATATAAACAAAGAATCAACATAACTAACAGGAAATACCCAAATAGCCCTCGGATAACCCTTTGTAGACGAATCCCCCACCCACTCTCACACCCACGTTTTGTGTGGTATAATCGCAAATACGAGAGCCCCTTCGCTGGCAAGCAGCCGTCCTTCCGAAGTCTGATAGCAGTGCGAACCGCCCTTCGAATGTAAAGGTTTAGTCAACGGCTAAACGATCGTCATGACTGGGTGTCAGAGTATAGTATCGCTATTGAGTCGCTTCTTTATGCGCTACAGGTTTCTACCCCATTTCGCATACAGAGTTGATATGAAGCGTCCACAAACTTTTAAACTTGCGTTACTGCACCCACGCTACTGGCTGACCTGGTTTGGCCTGGCGATACTGTTCCTGCTGGTTCAACTGCCCTATCCCGTGCTGCACAAGCTCGGCGGGTGGATGGGCCGCACCTCTATGCGCTTCTTGAAACGCCGCGTGTCGATCACCCGCCGCAATCTTGAACTGTGCTTCCCGGAGATGGATGAAGCGCAGCGCGAACGTAAAATTATCGGTAACTTCGAATCCCTCGGTATGGGCCTGCTGGAAACCGGTATAGCCTGGTTCTGGTCAGATAAACGCGTAAAGCGCTGGTTCAACGTAACCGGCATCAACCACCTGAAACAGGCCCAACAAAATGGCCGTGGCGTGCTGGTAATCGGGGTGCATTTCATGTCGCTGGAGCTGGGTGGCCGGGCGATGGGGTTGTGTCAGCCAATGATGGCTATGTATCGTCCACATAACAATAAAGCGATGGAATGGGCACAAACCAAAGGTCGTATGCGCTCCAACAAAGCCATGCTGGATCGCAAAGATCTGCGCGGCATGGTGCAAGCCCTGAAGCGTGGCGAAGCCGTATGGTTTGCTCCCGATCAGGATTACGGCCCGCGTGGCAGCGTGTTTGCCCCGCTGTTTGCCGTCGATCAGGCAGCGACCACCAGCGGTACCTTTATGCTGGCCCGCATGGCCAAACCGGCGCTGGTGCCGGTCGTGCTGATCCGCCGCCCGAAAGGCTGTGGCTACGATCTGCTGATCCAGCCGGCGTTAGAAGACTACCCAATTGACAATGAAGTGGCCGCTGCCGCCTACATGAATAAAGTGGTAGAGAAAGAGATCATGCGTGCTCCAGAGCAATATCTGTGGCTGCACCGCCGCTTCAAAACGCGCCCGGCGGGTTCGCCCTCACTGTATTAAACCCGCTTTCTGGCAGGTGTTGTTGCTCAGCCGAGAACGGCAATCCCCCTCACCCCAACCCTCTCCCACAGGGAGAGGGAGCCGTACGGAGCCGAAATCAGGTACGGCAAACAATGTGTAGCACGCTCTCAATCTCTCGAACATTTTGTGCTCCCCCCTGAAAAATCCACAGACCCGTTTTTAACTCTGCTGTAACATCCTTTTTTACCCGCTCAGGAAAAAGAAACGATGAAAACACAGGTTCGTCTCGCTCTGATTGGTGATTACTGCAGCGAAATTGTTGCCCACCAAGCCATCCCCGTCGCTCTCCAACTTACCGCTTCACACCTGAATCTTGATATCCAATCCCAATGGCTCCCCACAGAAACGTTGACCGATGTCTCTGCCCTACAGGGCTACGATGCTATCTGGGTGGTCCCTGGCAGCCCGTATCGCAACGATGACGGCGTCTTTATGACGATCCGCCATGCTCGCGAGCACAACATCCCCTTTCTGGGGTCTTGCGGTGGGTTTCAATATGCGGTGGTGGAATATGCTCGCAATGCGATGGGTTGGCACGATGCTGGCCACGCGGAGACCGATAGCGGGGGCCGCTTGGTGATCGCACCGCTGAGCTGTTCACTGGTTGAGAAAACCGGCACCATCCTGTTTCAGCCAAATTCGCTGATTGCCCGCGCCTATGGCAAGCTGGAGACTCACGAAGGCTACCACTGTAACTTTGGGGTTAACCCTGAATTTGTGGCAGATTTGGAGCAACACCCACTGATTATCAGTGGGCATGATATTGAAGGCGATGTTCGCTCGGTGGAGCTGCCAGGGCACCGTTTTTATGCCGCTACCCTGTTCCAGTCAGAACGTGCAGCGTTACGTGGGGAGCTTTCCCCACTGATTGTGGCCCTGGTCCAGGCCGCTCGCTAAACCTTGTCGGGGGCTAATCCTGCCCCCATTACCACATCAAGCGGCCAATCAATGGCGCCCCGATCACCGTGATAATCCCCGCTAACATCATCACCAGGCTGGACACTACGCCTTCTTGCTGGCCTATCTCATAGGCTCTGGCGGTACCAGCTCCGTGGGAAGAGGCACCAAGCCCCGCTCCTTTTGCCAGACCGCTGCGCACCGAGAGGCGCAGGAACAGAATATCGCCTACCGCCATCCCAAACACGCCAGTGATCACCACAAACAGCGCCACCAAGTCAGGTTGGCCGCCCATCTGCTTCGCCGCTTCCAGCGCAAACGGCGTCGTAATGGAACGCACTGCCAGGCTACGCTGCACCTCATCAGGCAACGTCAACCAACGGGCCAGCCACACCGAGCTGTAAACGGCTACCACCACCGCGGTAAGCACCCCGGCAGTTAGAGAAAGCCAATGGCGACGAATAATATGCAGGTTTTCATATACCGGCACGGCAAAGGCAATAGTTGCCGGGCCAAGCAGCCACAGCAGCCAGTGCGTTTCACCGATATAGCTCTGATAGGAGATATGCGTCACCACCAGCAACAGCACCAATACCATCGGCGTCAGCACCAACGGCATCAACAGCAGGCTACGGCGGCGGCGGTAGAGCCTTTTATTGGCAAAGTAGAGTACCAATGTCACCACCAGGCAGGTGATGCTGAGGATCACGTCATTCATTACGCATTTTCCGCCGTTGCAGCCAGATCTCGAAACGATAAACGCGATCCACTACCAGCCCGGTCGCTCCCAGCGTCAGCATGGTGCTGATAGCGATCACCAGAAAAATCTTCCAGCCCTCCACCATCAACAGTTGGGCATAGTTCACTACCGCCACCACTGCCGGCACAAAAAACAGCAGCATTTCGGCCAGTAGCCAACGCGACCCCGCTTTTACCCAGTTCAACGGCAAAATGCGCAACAGGATCAGCGCCAGCATCATCAACATACCCACGATGTTGGCGGGCAAAGGCAGATGAAACTGTTGCACCAGCCGATCGGCAAGCAGGAATAACAAAGCATACAGCACTACCTGGATGGGCACCTGTAGGCGGAGCAGAAAAGCAGGCGCAGCACGGCGTAACGCCAGAGACATGAAAGTAACCTCAGAAAAAATCACGGCTTACAGTATACGCAGCCGGGAAACCCTGCCTGAAATGAATTAAAATCATCAACATCATGCCGTAAGGGAATAGTTTCCCGGCAGCACCGCCTTCAGGAGAGCCCAAAGTGGATGTCCGCACCCTGCGTTATTTTGTGGAAGTGGTTCGCCAGCAGAGTTTCACCCGCGCGGCCGAGAAGCTGTTTGTTACCCAACCCACCATCAGCAAGATGTTGCGCCATCTGGAAGACGAGTTGGAGTGCACACTGCTGGTGCGCGAAGGGCGCAAGTTGCACCTCACCGACAGCGGGCAGGCGGTTTATCAGCGCGGCCTGGCGATCCTGGATGAATTCCGCCAGCTGGAGGCCGAACTGGAGGACATCAGCTCGGTGAAAAAGGGGGTGCTGCGGCTGGGTATTCCACCGATGGTCGGCAGGCAGATCGCCGGTTTGATCCGCCAGTTCCGCCAGACCTATCCGGGTATCGAATTGAAGATCTCCGAACTGGGCGGCCTTTCGGTCGAACAGGCGGTGTTAACCGGAGAATTGGATCTGGCGATGACGATACTGCCCGCAGTATCTGACCAGCCGTTGACCTTTTTGCCCCTGCTAAGCCACCCGATGTGCGTAGTTGTGCCAAAGACGGCACACTGGCTCAACCGCACCAGCATCGCGATCAATGAGCTGGCCGAGTGGCCAATCCTGATTTATAACGAAGACTTCACGCTGTATAAAATGCTGATGGCAGCTTTTCAGCAGGCGGGCTTTGAACCCAAGATTGCCGTACGCAGCGGCCAGTGGGATTTTCTGGCCGCAATGGTGCAGGCCGGCGTGGGAATTGCCACCTTACCAGAGCCAGTCTGCCAATGGCTGGATAAAGAAAACCTGATCTGGCTGCCACTGGAGCCACGAATGGAATGGCAAGTGGGGCTGATCTGGCGCCAGGGCAGCTATCTTTCCCACAGCGCCCAGGCCTGGATTGCCTGCTGCCGGGAGTACTGGCCTCAGTCTTAATCGTCGTCTGTTTCCCCTCACCCCGGCCCTCTCCCAAAGGGCGAGGGAGCTGTACGGGGCCAAAGTCAGGTGCAACATAAATCTGTTGCACCTTCAGTCTCTCCATTCCTGCACCAGCGAAAATAAAGTCTAATATCAGGCCCCGTGCCGCAAAATTCAGGTCACAATCCCCTGCTATACTTCGGCTAATGCTCACCAAAAATCACTAAAAAACCGCTGATTTACTCTTCCGGCCAACGAAAGAGACAGCATGCCCCTTTATTCAGCCGGATGGAAAAGATATGCAGCGGAAATCCCTCCAGAGTATCGCGCCTGGCCTGATGAACCTGCTCGCTTACGAGCGTAGCTGGTTGAAACCTGATATCCGAGCTGGCCTCTCGGTGGCGGCAGTGGCATTACCGGTGGCGATTGCCTACGCCGAGTTGGCTGGCGTGAGCGCCATCGTCGGGCTTTACTCCTGTATTCTACCGATGATCGCCTACGCCATTTTTGGCTCATCGCGTCAGCTTATCGTCGGGCCTGATGCAGCCACCTGCGCGGTCATCGCCGCAGTAGTCACTCCGCTAGCGGCTGGCCATACCGAACTGCACTGGCAATTGACCATCGTGATGACCCTGATGATGGGAACCTGGTGCCTGATTGCCAGCCGCTTCAAGCTGGGAGCCATTGCAGACCTACTGTCACGCCCGATCCTCAATGGGTTGCTCAACGGTGTGGCGCTTACGATTATCGTCAACCAGATCAGCAAGATATTCGGTTTTTCCTCGCCCTCCAGCGAGCTGATTGAACGCATTTACGCGCTACCGGTTAACTTGCTCAACAGCCATTGGCCCACGGTGCTTATGTCACTGCTGACGCTGCTGATCCTGCTTGGCATCCACTATGCCCGGCCTAACTGGCCCGCACCGCTGTTCGCCGTGGTGCTGACGACGGCGTTGACCTGGGCGGCGAATTTGCCGCATTTTGGCATTGAAACGGTTGGAGGCTATACCGGTGGCGGTTTGCCCATGGTGTCATGGCCTGATTTTAAACCCGGGCTGCTGCGCGATCTGGTGATCCCGGCGCTCAACCTGGCCGTAGTCAGCTTTGTCAGCATGATGCTGACCACCCGGAGCTTTGCGGCAAAAAATGGCTACGAAGTTGACGCCGACAGCGAGTTTCGAGCGCTGGGGCTGGTAAATATCGTCTCCGGACTTTCGCAGGGATTCGCCATCAGCGGTGCCAACTCCCGTACCGCCGTTAATGATGCCAACGGTGGCAAAAGCCAGCTGGTTTCGGTGATTGCCGCGCTGGCGATCGCTTTGGTAGTGGCATTTTTTAGCGAGCCGCTGCAGTTTATCCCCATCCCGGTACTTGGCGTGGTGCTGATTTATGCCTCTTGGTCGCTACTGGATATGCGCAGCATTTTCCGGCTGCGTAAACGCAATCGCCCCGCGTTCTACCTGGCGCTGTTTACTTTCCTGAGCGTACTGCTGGTAGGGATCATTCCCGGCATTGGGCTGGCGGTGCTGCTGGGTCTGTTGCAGTTTCTACAGACGGTTTTCCGGCCTACCGAGCAACTGCTGGGGGTCAATGCAGACGGTATGATCCATTCGCTGGACAAGAGCAACGGGATCCAGCCTGTCGATGGCGTCATTATGTACCGCTTTAATTCGCCGTTGACCTATTTTAACGTCGCCTATTTCAAGCGGCGGATCGCCACTCTGGTAGATGGAGCGCCGAGCCAGCCACGTTGGGTGGTGATTGACGCAGTGGCCAGCTTCACCCATGCGGATATCAGCGTGCTCGCGGCTGTCGAAGAATTGAAGCGGGATCTGCAACTGCGAGGGATTGGACTGGTGCTCGCAGGCCGCCGTACCGAACTGACACGCTGGTTTCGCCTGGATCGCTCCGGCAGCAAGGAGAATAAACTGATCCTGGTTCCCGACCTGTATCTGGCGTTAAAGCTGATCCAAAGCAAGGAGAGTAAAGCGCAAGGGGATCGAGATGCCGAAGCCTTGGCTGAGTAAGATAGGGGCCGCATAGCGGCCCCATAAAGATGTGGTTAGCCTTCTCGCTCAACCAGCAAGGCTTCCAGCAAATCGAGATCGTGCAGCAGTTTTTGCAGCGTCTCATTGCTGATTTTTTGCGTGGCGCGCAGGTGATAAAGCTCACCACGCTCCGCCCGCAAGGCGGTCAAACGGAAACGCCGTTCGAGGTTTTCCAACGCCAGCGCATTTTCGATATCGTCTTTACTGGCAATACGCCGCCGCAACATCCCGGTCACCCTGGAACTGACCTCTTTCAGCAACTGCGGATCGAGGTTTTCCTCGGTGTCTGCCGCCAGCCGTTCTTCCATCTTGTTGATGCTCTCAATCGCTACCTCGGCAGCCATGGCAATCGCCATACGTTCTTCGGTCTTGCTGGCGCTCTTGTCTGCGACATGCACCCCGCGCAGCAATAACGGTAACGCCAGTACGCCAACGATCAGTGACAGCAAGATCACTCCGGCGGCGATAAACACCAGTTGATAGCGCGCCGGGAAGGCGGTGCCATCGCTAAGTAACAGCGGGATAGAGAGCACACCAGCCAGCGTAATCGCCCCACGTACGCCAGCGAAAGAAGCAACCCACAGCTCACGTATGCTGTAATCGCCAAACTGTAGAGGGCGCTTTTTCATAAAGCGATTGCTGGCCTTTTTCATCACCCACAACCAGCTGAAACGCAGCACCAGCAGCGCGGCATAGATAATCGCCACGTCGGTGAACAGATACCAGGTCTCGATGGTCGGATCCAGCTCAGCCTGCACGATCGAGGTTTCCAGGATCCCCGGCAGTTGCAGCCCCAGCATGATGAACACCATGCCGTTGAACACGAACTCCAGCATCGCCCAGACGCTGTTCGCACGCAAACGCATGGCCAGTGGTGCGTTACGGATCACGCCAGACTGGCTGATGGTCATCCCCGCGGCGACGGCAGCCAGAATGCCGGACACGCCGATATGTTCGGCGATCAGATAGGAAGCAAAAGGTAACAACAACAACAGCACAATCTGCGTGGCCGGATCGTCTCCGCTCCAACGGCTCATCACGCGCAGCGATTTACTGTAGGTCCAGGTCACCGCCACACCGGCCAGCAGACCACCGATCGCCACCTTCAGGAATTCCATAGTGGCACCACCGACGGTAAACACCATGGTCCCCATCGCCACCGCGATGGCAAACTTCAGCGATACCAGGCCGGAAGCGTCATTCATCAACGCCTCGCCTTCCAACACCCCCATGATACTTCTTGGGATGCGCCCTTTGCCGACGATCCCCCCCAGAGCCACGGCATCGGTAGGTGACAACACTGCAGCCAGCGCAAACGCGGCGACCAATGGGATCCCTGGCACCATCAGGTAAATGAGATAACCCACGCCGACAACGGTGATCAACACCAGCACCAAGGCCAACCCCAGGATTTCACGCCCGTGGTGCAGGAATTCGCGTGTCGGTGTTTTCCAACCATCGGCAAACAGCAACGGTGGAATAAACAGCACTAAAAACAGTTCGGGGTCAAAATCAACGTGCAGCCCGAAATGCGGCCAGGCCAGCAAGGCCCCAATGGCGATCTGCATTAAAGGTAACGGGATCTGGAACGGCAACATACGTGTTACCACCCCAGACAGGGAGACCACCAGGATCAAAATGAGGATTGTAAAAAAGATTTCCATGCTTTCCTTAGACTCTTGAGCTCGTATCACCAAAGCGCGGGTAAAAGTATCTGGATAGTAGATCACTTTTTTAGGTACGGATAAAGCTTGTTGTGCCTTTCAAAACACGTCGCAGAAGATAAGGAGAATAGTCTGAAGAGGATAAACAACGGGGCCGGAGGTCAGCCCCATTGAAGGAAGGCTTAAATTGCCCAGCCGCCAGCATAGAACGCCACCAGCGCCACCGCGATTAACACGGTACCGATGTTCAGCCTACGCCATTCACCAGAGAACACGCGGCCAATCACCAGTGAACTGAAGCCCAGCATGATGCCGGTCACGATGTTACAGGTCAGCACGATAAACACCGCGCACAGCAAACCGGCCATGGCGTCGACAAAGTCGTCGAAATCCAGCTTGGTGACGTTGCTCAACATCAGCAGGCCAACGTACATCAGCGCAGGAGCGGTGGCATACACTGGCACCAGATAGGACAGCGGCGACAGGAACAGGATCAGCAGGAACAACAGCCCGACCACGGTGGCCGTCAGGCCGGTTTTACCGCCCGCCGCCGTACCCGCGGCAGATTCGATATAAACCGCGGCAGGTGCAGCCCCAACCAGCCCGGAGAAGATGCTGCTCAGGGAATCTGAAGTCAGCGCTTTGCCACCGTTAATAATCTGGCCATCTTTATCCAGCAGATTGGCCTGCCCGGCAACCGCACGGATGGTGCCCGTGGCGTCGAACACCGCAGTCATTACCAATGCCAACACGCTTGGCAACACCACCGGTTGTAACGCCCCCATGATATCCAGGCTGAAGATCAGCGATTTGCCATCTGGCCCCGCCAGGCTAGGCATGGCGAATAACCCTTGATATTTCACCGCCGGGTCAAAAATCAGGCCGATAACCGAAATGGCAATAATAACCAGCAAGATGCCGCCTGGCACACGCAGTTTTTCCAGGCCGAAGATCACCGCCAGCCCGATTAACGTCATCACCACTGGAAACGAGGTAAATGCCCCCAGCGCGACCGGCAAGCCATCCAGCGGATTCTTCACCACCAGGCCGACACCGTTAGCCGCGATCAGCAGCAGGAACAGGCCGATACCAATACCGGTGCCGTGCGCCACTCCCATTGGCAGGTTACGCAGGATCCAGGAACGGATACCGGTAATCGAGATGATGGTAAACAGGATCCCCATCAGGAATACCGCGCCCAGCGCCACGGGAATGCTGATGTGCTGACCCAGCACCAGGCTAAAGGCGGTGAACGCCGTCAGTGAAATGGCACAACCAATCGCCATCGGCAGGTTGGCCCACAAGCCCATCAGCAGCGATCCCAAACCGGCAACCAGGCAGGTGGCAACGAATACCGCAGTCGGTGGGAAACCGGCTTTACCCAGCATGCTGGGAACCACGATCACCGAGTAAACCATCGCCAGGAAGGTGGTTAACCCTGCCACCACTTCCTGACGCACGTTGGTACCCCGTGCTGTAAGTTTAAAATACGCATCAAGCCCGCCTTTGGGTGTCACGGCGTTATTTGCTTGAGAATTCGACATGTTGCAGTCCCCTGTTTTTCATTGCTGCCAGCCTGGATGAAATGGCTTGTTATCCCACTGATGCATGGTCATTACGAAACCGTTTCCGTCACGTTCGCTTCCTTACCCTTCAGGAACGCGGCAACAGACGCCGTGTAAAAGGCAAACGTTTAACTCTCATCGCATGCAGCGGGTGATTTATGGTGGTCTTGCCCCAAAAAATCCCAAACGCTACCGGGAGGGATTTTCAAGGCAAACGATTATCTAGCCTTCTATACCGTCTGATCAACTAAAGATCGCGACAATTTATGCGAAAACGTATTGGCAGCCATCATTGTTGAAGATGTGAGGTTTATCACATTACGACTTAAAGGGGGAAGTTCGCCCCGACAGCTTGGGGCGGAAAAGATTATTGCGATTGCATCGCCTGCTCATCCATGTACATCAACTCCCAGATATGGCCATCCAAATCCTGGAAGCCATGGCCATACATAGTGCCGTAATCCTGTGGCTGATTATAAGTATTGCCACCGGCGGCAATGGCTTTGCGTACCAACGCATCTACCGCAGCACGGCTGGGTTGAGACAGGCAAATCAGCACTTCCGTCGCTTTGTTGGCATCGCTGATAGGATTGGGGGTAAACAGTTGGAATTTCTCGTGAGACAGCAACATCACGTAAATACTCTCACTCACGACCATGCAGGCGGCAGTGTCATCGGTAAACTGCGGGTTGAAGGTAAACCCCAATTGGCGGAAAAACTCGATAGAAGCGGGCAAATTGCTGACGGGCAGGTTAACAAAAATTTGCGTAGCCATGGGCTATCTCCTATGAAAGTGACCCTATCGAGTATAGTTCAAGCCTTCAACCCAGCACGCTAAACGGCCCACCCTGTTCCAGAGCCCGCTGATACGCAGGACGTGCGTGAATGCGTTGCAGATAGTCTTGCAGTTTCGGGCACCCCTCCAGCCCGCCTCGCCCAGCTAGTGCCTCCACCGGGAAACTCATCTGGATATCTGCTGCGCTGAATTCATTGCCCACAAACCAGATGTTTTTATTCAGGTGTTGCTCCAGATAATCGCGATGCGTCGCAATCTGCTTATCCAGATACTCTTTCTGTACCCCTTTACCGATCGCCCCGGCAACCGGGCGTATCACCCATGGGATTGGCGGATGTCCTAAACGGCTAAACACCAGTTTCATTACCAGTAGCGGCATCAACGACCCTTCTGCATAGTGCAGCCAATAGCGATACTCCTGGCGGGCGTGGAAATCCGTGGGAGTGAATAACCCTTGTGCATCATAGGCCTCCTGCAGATATTCTATAATGGCGCCCGATTCCGCCAGCGTCAGATCGCCGTCTACCACTACCGGCGATTTGCCCAGCGGATGGATCTTTTTCAACTCGGGCGGTGCCAACATGGTGGTTTTATCGCGTTGATAACGCAGAACCTGATAGGGAACACCGAGCTCCTCCAGAAACCATAAGATGCGCTGCGAACGTGAGTTATTCAGATGATGCACGATAATCATGATTTTTCTCCCTCAGCGGCCTGGAGCCGTTGCCACACCAACTCGCCAATTTGCACGCTGTTACCCAGCTGCAACGGTACGGTGCGTAATGTGAGTTTATCGTCAGTGAAACTGTAGAAGCGGATCTGCTGGCTACCCAGCCAGCTGGGGAACGAACAGCCCTCGACCCGATGAATGATGCACTGTTTATCTTCATCAATCCGATAGCGGCCAAAGTAACAAAGCATATTCACAAAGGCGGGGCGGATCTCTCGATCGCTGCCCTGCGCCAAATCCTCCGAGGCAAACCTTGGCCGCGTTGCGCTATAGAGCTGCGCTGCCATGGTGCCGTTGGCCTCATAGTTGAGCCGCCCCAACACCTGCTCGCCCAAAGGGTGATGTATTGCCCCATCCTCCCCTTTGAATACGGAAGAAACCAGCGCCCAACTGCCAATAAACCGGTCTGCCATCATCACATACCCCTCTTAAACGCCCTGGTTAAAAGGTAGTTGTGATTTCAACTATCGCCAATGATGCCTATGATTGAGTTTAATGATCTGCCCCCCAGCCTTATTCACTCACAAATAGGACAGAGAAAGTGCCATCATCAGGACATAGGCAATGGTTAATTGCACACAGTTTCTTTTGATTATCTGGAACGGCGTCACCCCTACGAAGCCAGACACGGCGATAATAACGCCTGAAATTGGCGAAAAGCTCCGCCCTAAACTGGCTGAAAAATGCAACGGCACCAACATCTTAAACACCGAAATACCCGCACCTTTCGCCACTTCAGCACTAAGAGGAGCAAAGGCATTAAACACCGTCCCGGTCCCCATGATCACTGAGCCACAGAAAATCAGTAAACTAAACAGAACGACGATGACCGTGGCATAGTGACCCTCATTAGGAATAAAACCAAACAGCGTATCAATAAAGCCAATTTTTATAATCCCCGCCACCAAAACCTGAGCACAAAGCAGAATAGAGACCACGGTAATAAAAGACTGCCCCATCTGATCGAATAGCCCAAGCACCTTATCGGTTGATTTCTTGAGGTCGAAGGTTCTGATTGAATCAATCAGGAAAGCAATAAAGAACGATAAAATAATCGCCGAAACCACATCAATTTTAATTTGCAAATAAAAGGGGAGATACTCCTCCACCAGACTGGAGAAAACGAAGAGAATGATCATTGGAACGACAGGCAACAGAGCATAGTACGTCGGAACATGCTTGGAAATGTCAGCGTCCTTGGCATGACTTTCGTTATCATCTTCATTTACAGCTTCTTTTCTGTCCCAGTATGCCTGCATCACCATATGAGATATCCCGATGACAACGAAGAGGATGGCAACAATAGGGACCTGCTTATCCACAAAGAATGAAAACAGGTCATATCCAGTGAGTTCGGAAATCAGCACGCTCCCGGTAGCGGATGGCCCATAGTCAATACATATGCCAGAGGCAATCACTGAGGCTACAGCCGCTTTTGAACATCCAATAGAACGTAAAACCGGATATAGCGTTGTGAGCATCAAGAGAGCCAGCCCTGAAGGGCTTGAAATAAACAAGGCTAAAACCTGCATCAGGATATAACAACAGCCTAAAAGTACGTACTTCGCATTGATTCTCTTGAGGGGCTTAATACAAACCCCGACCAGTTTTGCCGACGCGCCAATATCATTCATGTATCTTGAAAAGCCGGCAATAACCATAATAATCAAGCCAAGCTTGGAAATACTATCGGAAAAAAGCACTTTTATTTCAACGAAAATATCAATGAATTTGGAACCAGACGCTGCCTTGGTAATACTGACATCAGGAAAGGCAATGACCGTTGCTATCAAGAGAATAATGCCCCCGGTTAAAATCACAGCTTGAGCATAGTATTTCTTTGCGATGCCAGCGCAAACCAACACAATCACCAGAAAGGTGATAGCAAGAATAAAGGGCTTGTCACCAAACAGGTGCTTCAACGCGCCCAGCGCTATTAACCCCATAATAATAAACAACATCGTTTTAGCTTGATTCAACATTACCCTTTGCATGATGACTCACCTTTGCATGAAGTAGCACCCGACAAATATCATTACCTTTATGATATGATCACATAACCAATAAAACATGTGATAACGATCTCAAAAGCAATAAAACGCAATAAAACCGCAGTTATCAGTTGACTACGCTGCTTTTTCACACCAATAATCAAAAAAGGAATACATACATAACCAAAATGTAATGAGAGGTATGTTATGAATACGGGTATGTTCGAATCATGCATCACAGGTCACTGGTTCAATCCCCAAGCTGTTGAACTGTGGTCTGATGTTAAAACAATA
The DNA here is from genome assembly GCF_016428815.1 of Serratia sp. ASV30. Lineage (NCBI taxonomy): Bacteria > Pseudomonadati > Pseudomonadota > Gammaproteobacteria > Enterobacterales > Yersiniaceae > Serratia > Serratia sp. ASV30. The sequence continues at coordinate 22,513 of NZ_JAELTL010000018.1, forward strand.
CAAGCATGGCTAGATGTCGAAGCGGCTCTTGCTCAAGCACAGGCAAAACTGGGGATCATCCCCGAAGAGTGTGCGCAAAAAATTACTCAATCCGCTAACGCAGATTTGCTGAACATTGACGCTATCAAGCAAGGGATCCGGGAGACTTGTCACCCGTTCGTACCTGTCTTAAGAGAGTTTGAACGTGTCTGTGGCAAACAAGCTGCAGGCTATATTCACTGGGGGGCCACGACTCAAAACATCTTTGATACGGCTGCGTCTTTACAGCTTCGTGCCAACCATAAGCTCATCACCGGTTATCTGGAAAAGGCATTGCTCTCTTTTTCCGCACTGGCTTTAAAATCAAAGAGCTACACCCAGGCGGGAAGAACTCATGGGCAGCATGCCCTGCCAATCACTTTTGGCTTTAAGGTCGCGTCATGGTTTGCTGAACTTCAGCGCATCAAAAGCAGGCTCTCCAATGCCACGTCAGAGGCTTTTACTGTCAGCCTGGGAGGGGCTGTAGGAACCTTCTCTGCCATGGAAGGCAAAGGCCGGGAGATTCAAGAGGGCATGGCTGCCTTACTTAATCTGACATCCAACACGATCCCGGTACGCACCTCCAGCGACTCACAAACACATTACGTCGCCATTCTTGGGCAATTGGCGAGCTTTACTGAAAAAGTCGCTCAGGAAATCATTTTCTTGCAAAGAACGGAACTGGCCGAACTGGAAGAAAGTTTCCATCATGGCAAGGTTGGCAGCTCCACGATGGCCCAGAAGCGTAATCCGCAAAATGCGCAAAACCTGGTTGGCCTTTCACAATTGCTACGCGCCCGTGTTCCCTTATCATACATGGCGATGATCAAAATGAATGAAGGTGACGCTGCGGAAAGTAATGTGATGGATGTCACCCTTCCCGAAGTGGCTATTCTGGCAGTCTCGATCAGTGAAAACCTGTTTAAACTGATCGACGGATTACAAGTTTATCCGGAAAAAATGCTGGAAAACATCAAGCTGACCAAAGGCCTTATTCTCTCAGAATCTATCATGATGGCTCTTGCCAAAGACATTGGCCGCGCTGAAGCACACCATATATTATACGAAGCCGCCATGGAATCGGTGTTAACTGGCGCAGCATTTTCCGATTGTATTCGTGCTCAACTCATCAAGGAAGATGTCGTTGCAACAATAGATATCGATAAATTACTTGATGAGGCAAGCTATATCGGGGAAGCCGAGAACTGTGTTGATTTTATCTTGCAGAATGTAAAAAGATAAACAGCGCTTTATCCATGCTGCACAGGTCTATCCGAAAGGCTCATTTATACATCAATGAGCTCTTTCTTCATTTTGACAAATGTTGTATAGACTGCAAATGATCAGTCACATACTCTACGTAATCACTGCAGTAGGGGTTTAAGATATTGGGCAGATAGAAAAAGGCCATTTCATCGTAAATCTCCACATCAATGTCTTTGATAATGATGTTATCGTTGAACTGATGGATGACTGGGAAATTTGGCACCAAACATAACCCCAGATTTTCATTGACAAAATTCAGGGCCACCAGCGAATCCGACACCTCTGCTATAACGTTGGTTTCCACACCAGAACCACTGAATGCTTTCATAATTTTGGAAAACAAAATATTCCTTGTGGTATACATAATAATATTTCTGAAATTAAAATCTGAAAGCACCAGCTTTTCTTTCTTTGCCAACTCATGATTTTTGTGCATCATACACACAATTTTGGATTTAAATATTGGCTCTATCGTTAATTCTGCCAGGTTGTTATTTATATCCGCATTTGCCAGTGCAATATCGGCCCGCCCTTCTCTGAGCAAATTCATCATATCGACAGAATTCACCACGCTAAATGAGACTTTGACATTACTTCTTTCTTTAGCATAGCGAGCTGTCAGGGGGGCGAGATAGGAATACGCAATGGTTGGGGTTGTGATCACTTTTAACGTCTTGCTGGACTTACTGGCCCAATTGTTATCATCGATTCTCTCGAGGGAGTTAAAGATATTAACAATTTCCTCATAGAAAAACAGAGCATCTTTGGTGGGGTTCAGGCGCCCTTTCTCACGGGTAAATAGTGTCTTACCCAACTTTTCTTCAATACTGGCAACCGCCTTACTAACTGCGGGTTGGCTTATTCCAAGGGACTCGGCAGCCTGGGTCGCAGAACCTTTTTCAATAATAGCCTTGATAATTTCAAAATCTCTCAAAGAGGCCGATCTTATCGATAGATTATTCTTCATGCCTGCTTCCCGATACATAGCTTAACGTTAGTGGGCTGACCTAACTGGTTGGTCATTGTAACAAGGAAAATGAGTAAAACTGAAGAAGAAACAAGCCCCAGCACCTATTCGCCTAAAGGGTAATGCGTTGCCCCCCTCTCCTTTAAATACCCAATAAATCGTGCCGCCTTCATGATAGACACTTCTCAAGTGGCCAGTTAGCAGATAGCTACCCTTTCAACTTTCACCCCCTTTCAATAATTCAGTTTATTTGATGTAGATACTCAAAACTATCCGATTTTCCATTCCCACCAAGTGGCCTATCATTCAACACATCGAGAGAAAACAGCCTCTCACCTAACAAAACCCCTGAGGATTGAATCATGAAAAGCATCAAAATTTTTGCTACTGCTGTACTGTTAACTTCCGCTTCTTTCGCCAGCATTGCCGCTGACCAGGTCACCAGCCAACCCGCTGCCGACGCACAAAAAATCGGTGTGGTTTCCGTAAGCGGTGCCAGCAACCTGAGCGCTCTGGAAGCCGAACTGGCAAGCAAAGCCGCCGCATCCGGTGCCAACTCTTACCGCATCGTGTCCGCCGGTGGCCAGAACAAGCTGTACGGCACCGCAGAAATCTTTAACTAATCGTCAGATTATGAGCCCCGCAAGGGGCTTTTCACGTTTTAACCGGTAGTAAAAACCGGAACAACCAGACTACTCTATAATGTAACCCATCCCCGCCAGCCAACCGGCACATGGCCCATTTTGGCAATCCCCTGCCTGTGTTTTCCCAGATACTGCAGTTGCTATTTATCACCATCACAACTTTTGGAGAGATATCATGTCGGTAACCCAACTTCTGTCAGGCCGAGTGGCTTTTGTCCAGGGTGGTTCACGCGGTATCGGTGCAGCCATCGTTAAGCGCTTGGCACGTGAAGGCGCAACCGTCGCTTTCACCTACGTTTCCTCCCCCGATAAAGCCGATGAGGTGGTTGAAGCTATTACGACCGCTGGCGGTCAAGCCATTGCCATCCGTGCAGACAGTGCCGACGCTGAGGCTCTGCAACTGGCGATACGCCAGACGGTAAACAGCTTCGGCAAGCTGGATATTCTGGTGAACAACGCGGGCGTGCTGGCAATGGGTAGTCTGGCGGAATTGTCGTTAGCAGATCTGGATCGCACGCTGGCCGTTAACGTCCGCAGCGTATTTGTTGCAAGCCAGGAGGCAGCTCGCCATATGAACGACAACGGTCGCATTATCAATATTGGCAGCACCAACGCCGAGCGCATGCCGTTTGCCGGTGGGGCGATCTACGCCATGAGCAAGTCGGCGCTGGTCGGTTTAACCAAGGGTATGGCTCGCGATCTGGGTTCACGCGGCATTACCGTCAATAATGTCCAACCCGGCCCGGTAGATACCGATATGAACCCGGCTGATGGCGATTTTGCCGAACAGTTGAAACCGATGATGGCCGTTGGCCGTTATGGTAAGGATGAAGAGATTGCCAGCTTTGTGGCTTATCTGGCGGGGCCAGAGGCGGGATATATCACCGGTGCCAGCCTGACGATTGACGGTGGCTTCTCGGCGTAATGCCCTCTAAAGCAAAAAAGCCCCAAAAAGGGGCTTTTCGTTTTGAACCTGAGGACAATCAGAACGGAATATCGTCGTCAAAGTCCATTGGCGGTTCGTTGCTAGCTGCTGGTGCGCTGTTTTGCGCTGGGCGAGCCTGCTGCTGTTGACCACCGCTGAACTGGTTGCCGCCCTGTGGCTGCTGAGGTTGACCCCAACCGCCCTGCTGGCCACCCGCTGGAGCGCCGCCGCCTGCTGGAGCACCGCCACCTTGGCGGCCACCCAACATCTGCATGGTGCCACCCACGTTGACCACGATTTCGGTGGTGTATTTTTCTACGCCCGCCTGATCGGTCCATTTACGGGTCTGCAATGCACCCTCGATGTAAACCTGGGAACCTTTACGCAGGTATTCACCCGCCACTTCTGCCAGCTTGCCGAACAACACCACGCGGTGCCATTCCGTTTTTTCTTTCTGCTCGCCAGTAGCCTTGTCACGCCAGCTTTCGGAGGTCGCCAGGGTAATGTTGGCAACTGCGCCGCCATTAGGCATGTAACGGACCTCAGGGTCTTGACCCAGATTCCCGACCAAAATTACTTTGTTTACGCCTCTGCTGGCCATGTTCGATCTCCCGATGAGTCATTTAAGTGGATTCAGACCACATTTTGGATAGTCTAAACCACAAATTGTAGCATGCCACCTGCTTAGATTATACCTGCGAAGTGCCTTCCAAAAATGTCTCTGCGAACGACCTTGTTGCATTCGTATACTGGATATTCATTCAGGTTTTTTTGTGCCATAATTATGCGTTTCGTACTGGCCGAGCCGTTTTTTTGCGCAATAGATCACATAATCGCCCACAAAAGAACGCAGACAGGCGCGGTGTATCATCAAGACGGGAAGTGTAAATGGACAATATCGAAGTTCGTGGTGCTCGAACCCACAATCTCAAAAACATCAACCTGATTATCCCGCGCGACAAGCTGATCGTCGTTACCGGTCTATCAGGTTCAGGCAAGTCCTCACTGGCTTTTGATACACTGTATGCCGAGGGGCAGCGGCGCTACGTTGAATCGCTCTCTGCCTACGCTCGCCAGTTTCTTTCGCTGATGGAAAAACCGGACGTCGACCATATTGAAGGTCTGTCCCCGGCGATCTCCATCGAGCAAAAATCGACCTCGCATAACCCGCGCTCCACGGTCGGGACCATTACCGAGATCCACGATTACCTGCGCCTGCTGTTTGCCCGCGTCGGCGAACCGCGTTGCCCGGATCACCACGTTCCGTTGGCGGCACAAACCGTCAGCCAGATGGTGGATAACGTGCTCAACCAGCCGGAAGGCAAACGCCTGATGCTGTTGGCACCGGTGGTGAAAGATCGTAAGGGCGAACACACCAAAACGCTGGAAAACCTGGCAACCCAGGGCTATATCCGCGCGCGCATCGACGGTGAAGTGTGCGATCTCTCCGATCCGCCAAAGCTGGAGCTGCAAAAGAAACACACCATTGAAGTGGTGGTGGACCGTTTTAAAGTGCGTGACGATCTGGCACAGCGTTTGGCCGAGTCGTTTGAAACCGCATTGGAACTGTCCGGCGGTACCGCCGTCGTCGCCGATATGGATGACGAAAAGGCCGATGAACTGCTGTTCTCCGCCAACTTTGCCTGCCCTATCTGCGGCTACAGCATGCGCGAGCTGGAGCCCCGGCTGTTCTCGTTCAACAACCCAGCCGGCGCCTGCCCAACCTGTGACGGACTGGGCGTGCAGCAGTTCTTCGATCCTGAACGTGTGGTACAGAATCCCGAGCTTTCTCTGGCCGGTGGCGCTATCCGCGGTTGGGACCGCCGTAACTTCTATTATTTCCAGATGCTGCGCTCGCTGGCGGAGCACTATAGCTTTGATGTGGAAGCCCCGTTCAGCAGCCTGGATGCCAGCGTGCAGAAAGCGGTACTGAGCGGTTCGGGCAAAGAGTCGATCGAATTCAAATACATCAACGATCGCGGTGACACCACCGTGCGCCGCCATCCGTTTGAAGGCGTGCTGCATAATATGGAGCGCCGCTACAAAGAGACCGAATCCAGCGCGGTGCGCGAAGAGCTGGCCAAATTTATCAGCAACCGTCCTTGCGCCTCGTGCCGTGGCACCCGCCTGCGTGAAGAAGCCCGTAACGTGTTCGTGGAAGATACTACGCTGCCGGAGATCTCTGAGCTCAGCATAGGCCATGCCATGACCTTCTTCCAGAATATGAAACTGAGCGGTCAACGTGCCCAGATCGCCGAGAAGGTGTTGAAAGAGATCGGCGATCGTCTGAAGTTCCTGGTTAACGTCGGGCTGAACTACCTTTCACTGTCACGCTCTGCGGAAACGCTGTCCGGTGGTGAAGCCCAGCGTATTCGCCTGGCAAGCCAGATCGGTGCTGGCCTGGTAGGCGTGATGTACGTGCTGGATGAACCTTCCATTGGCCTGCACCAGCGCGATAACGAACGCCTGCTGGAAACCCTGATCCACCTGCGTAACCTGGGCAACACGGTGATCGTGGTAGAGCACGACGAAGACGCGATCCGCGCGGCCGACCACGTGATCGATATCGGCCCTGGTGCCGGTGTTCACGGCGGCCAGGTGGTAGCGGAAGGCACCGTCGATGACATCATGGCCCAACCGGATTCACTGACCGGCCAGTTCCTTAGCGGCAAGCGCTCAATCGCCATTCCGGCCGAACGCGTGCCCGCCGATCCGACCAAGGTGCTGAAACTCAGCGGCGCACGCGGCAACAACCTGAAAGACGTGACGCTCACGCTGCCTGTCGGGCTGTTTACCTGCATTACCGGCGTTTCCGGTTCCGGCAAGTCAACGCTGATCAACGATACGCTGTTCCCGATCGCCCAACGCCAGCTCAACGGTGCAACCATTGCCGAAGCGGCTCCTTACCGCGAAGTGACCGGTCTGGAACATTTCGACAAGGTGATCGATATCGATCAGAGCCCAATTGGCCGTACGCCACGCTCTAATCCGGCCACCTATACCGGGATCTTCACCCCGGTGCGTGAACTGTTTGCCGGGGTACCTGAATCCCGTACCCGTGGCTATACGCCGGGCCGTTTCAGCTTTAACGTCAAGGGCGGCCGCTGCGAAGCCTGCCAGGGCGACGGCGTGATCAAGGTAGAGATGCACTTCCTGCCGGATATCTACGTGCCTTGCGATCAGTGCAAAGGCAAACGCTATAACCGCGAAACGTTGGAAGTGAAGTACAAGGGCAAAAACATCCACGAAGTGCTGGAAATGACCATTGAGGAAGCCCGTGAATTCTTCGATGCCGTACCCGCCTTGGCGCGTAAGCTGCAAACGTTGATGGAGGTTGGGCTTTCCTATATCCGTCTCGGGCAGTCGGCCACCACCCTTTCCGGTGGTGAAGCGCAGCGTGTGAAACTGGCGCGTGAGCTGTCGAAACGGGGCACTGGCCAGACGCTGTATATTCTTGATGAACCCACCACCGGCCTGCACTTCGCCGATATCCAGCAGTTGCTGGCGGTGCTGCATCAGTTACGCGATCAGGGCAACACCATCGTGGTGATTGAACACAACCTGGACGTCATCAAAACGGCGGACTGGATCGTCGATCTGGGGCCGGAAGGCGGCAGCGGCGGCGGTGAGATCCTGGTGTCCGGCACGCCGGAAACCGTGGCCAACTGTAAAGAATCCCATACCGCGCGATTCCTGAAACCGATGTTGCAGAGATAAAACCGTGGCCAACATGCCGAACACCTAAGCTCGGCATGTTGGCTGTTATTACGGCGCAACCTAGGGACAGCAATAAGTTTCCACCTTAGAAAGGCGGGAGCGGATTTGGGGTTTTAACTGTCACACGGACGGATAGGTAAAACGCTTAACGTGCCGACTCAGTGGCCAAATCACTCTCACCGCCAAAACTCGGCATTATTTATCTGAGGCTAACATCTGCTCATATCGGCCAGGTTATCCTCCCCATGCCTGCACCTGTTTCAATTCAAATTCGGCTTCGGCTAATTTTCTCTGTCGTTTAGCAATTTTGCTCGGCTTGCCTTTGAGCTGGGCTTCATACAGCTCTTGTTTCCTTTTTTCTACTTTTCGTTGCTTCTTGGCAATTTGATACTGGCGATCAAATTCAAACGGCTGAGCGGCTGGCGCATAATCGTATCTATTATAACGACCTTGATAACTACCGTGGCAGTAGGTCTGCACATTGGCCAAGGCCCGATTAAGCCCCTCAACACGATGGACATTGCCATAACGCGTCGCGTAATCGAGCTGCTCTCGCAGTTTTTGTTCTTTTATTGCACAATTTGGCGAAGCTAATGATAATGAGGAATAAACGAGCAGCGGCAGTACCAAAAATATTGAATGATGCAGTTTCATAATTAAATTTCCTTTTAGTAGGTTCCCCTAGGGATCCTTTATCCTTATTTGCCTTTGAGCAGATTAATATAGACGCATTAGTAACACAGTCATAATTTAGATTCCAATGAGAACTCTCTTAATTAACTGCGCCGTGCTATTGAAAATAAATTATCAACCTATTTTTATCAGTCTTTAAATTATCAAAAATTAATATAAAATAATCCAATCAGCGGAATTAACCACAAAAAAACCTTGCCAATCCTGTTTCTTAGAACTAAATAACGCAGTAAACAATATTGACCTACAAAATAAAATTTCCCCATAGATATCGGGGGACGTAGTCCTCTTGGCCTGTCGCCACTCTTGAGCCAACAGGCCTGGCCACCTATAAATTCAAATGCGCAGCTCTTGGCGCACCTGATCGGGCAACCCTTCCAGCACCAACCGATATGAGCTGTCGATCAAGTGATAAAACTGCGAGTTGGGCAGGTTGCCATCCAGAAATACTGCGTTCCAATGGGCTTTATTCAGATGTTCGCAGGGGACGATTTCTGGATGCTGCTCACGCAGGCTTTCCGCCAGTTCCGGGCTGCTTTTGATCGCCAACGCCGGGCGACCCTGCACTTCACACACCATAGCGAACATGACATCACCCACCTTGATCTGGCTGGCCTGCCATTGGTTTTGATCGCTTTGGTGTGCGCCAGGTTTCGCCATGCAGTATTCCAGCAGTGCTGAGTTATTCATTGGGTTATTCCCCGAAAGACACAATGCGGCGCGAACCACTGTGAGTATGCTGTTGCCAGCCAGATACCCTGCCAGTCAGGTAGAGAACCGCGCCTGGTCGCTGAAAGCAGGGCTTTATGGCGCATACGAAAAGTCTTAGCGCCCTCAATCAGTATATTCTTTATCCCGTTGGCGGCAATCGCCAGTACGCAGAAACAACAAGGGGCGATATCGCTATCGCCCCTAAAATCACTGCATTCAGGCCGTTACTGCACCGCAGCAAAGGCCTCTGCCACTTGACGAACGTTATTGTGGTTAAGACCCGCCACACACATACGACCGCTGTGGATCAGATAGACACCGAACTCTTCACGCAGCCGATCAACCTGAGCCGCACTAAAGCCGGTGTAGCTGAACATGCCGCGCTGCTCGAGCAGGTAATCGAAGTTACGCTGTGGCAATGCACCCTTGAGCGTTTCGACCAGCGCTTTACGCATCTCCAGAATACGGCTGCGCATGGACTCCACTTCGGCCAGCCATTGCGCTTTCAGCTGCGCATCGTTCAGCACTTTTGCCACCACCTGCGCACCGAAGTTCGGTGGGCTGGAGTAGTTACGGCGCACGGTCGCTTTCAACTGCCCCAGCACGCGTTCAGCAGCTTCGCTGCTTTCACACACCACAGAAAGCCCACCCACGCGCTCACCGTACAGCGAGAAGATTTTCGAGAATGAGTTGCTCACCAGGCACGGCAAACCGGCAGCTGCGATGGCGCGAATGGCGTAGGCATCCTGATCCATTCCGCCGCCAAAGCCCTGATAGGCGATGTCGAGGAACGGGATCAGTTCACGTTCGGCGATCACTTTAACCACCTGATCCCACTGGGCATTGGTAAGATCGGAACCGGTCGGGTTATGGCAGCAAGGATGCAGCAGCGCAATGCTCTTGGCTGGCAACTGTTGCAACGTGCTCAGCATGGCATCAAATTTCACCCCCAGTTTTTCACCGTCGAAATAGGGGTAAGTATTCACTTTGAAACCAGCACCACCAAAGATGGCTACGTGGTTTTCCCAAGTCGGATCGCTGACCCAAACCTGAGAATCCGGGAAATAGCTTTTCAGGAAGTCGGCCCCCACTTTCAACGCACCAGAGCCGCCCACGGTTTGAATGGTGGCGATACGCCCCTGTTGCAGCATGGGGTGTTCGGCACCAAACAACAGCTGTTGGATTGCGCTACGGTAAGGCTGTAGGCCTTCCATCGGCAGGTAGACCGAGGCCCCCTGTTCAACGCTGTTAAGTTGGGCTTCAGCAGCGGCAACGGCCTTCATCTGTGGGATGATGCCTTGCTCGTTGTAGTAAAGGCCAATACTCAGGTTCACCTTGTGCGCACGGGGATCTTTTTTGAATTTTTCCATCAGCGACAGGATCGGGTCACCTGCATAGGCTTCAACATTCTGGAACACGGGTTGGTTCTCCTGATTTTGGTTATTCGGACACTGTCTAGGCCCTGCAACCTCCGCCTTGATTAGGGCTTTTGGGTCTGCGACGGCACCACGGTCAATTGGGGGACACAGCCTACTATAGCCACAAATTGGCGTTGGGTTTTAGCTTTATCTCGCTACCGGAAGCAAACCGTTTTCTTTGATCCGTTCCAGCACCACCGCCGTTTTGATATGTCCGACACTTTTATGGCGGGAAAGCGTCTGGCTGATAAACTCACTTAACGCGGGCAGGTCTGCTACCGCTACTTTCAGCAGGTAGTCGGCATCGCCGGTGGTTTTATAAACGTCAACAATTGCGTCCACTTCTGCCAGCATCTGATGGAAACTGTCGATCTGCTCTTGGGTATGCGTCAGCAGGCTTACCTCTATCAGCCCCACCAGCCCCAATCCCACCGCCTCCGGTGCCAACCGGGCATGATACCCTTTGATCAATTGGGCCTGCTCCAGGCTGATACGGCGGCGCGAGCATTGCGAGGCCGAAAGCCCGATCAGTTCGCTCAGTTCCTGATTGGTCAGACGACCATTGGCCTGTAACAGCGTCAGGATTTTCATATCAAAATCGTCAATGTTGTACATAGCCACCTGTAAAATGTGTTAATAAATGTTGACGCTACAGACTAGCAGCTTTTTTAGCCTTGCAACCATCGGTGCTGGCGGGTTGTGAGAGACATAGCAGCAAAGCCAGCTTCCCTGCTCAGAAATGGCATAAAAAACGGCTAAATTACGCAAACCAACAACAATTAACGGCAAAACCGCGCATAAAACCACAAATGTATTTGTCGACATGAAAAGGAAATTTGATGAAAAAACTATTGCCTCTCGCCTTGCTGGTCGCCACCGGGAGCGCCAGCGCACAATCCAATCTGGACAAGGTATTGCAGCAAAAAACGCTGACGGTCTGTACCACCGGCGATTACAAGCCCTACACCTTCCAGAAAGAGGATGGCAGCTACGAAGGCATTGATATCGCCATGGCCGAGTCACTGGCCAACAGCCTGGGAGCCAAAGTGAAATGGGTAAAAACCACCTGGAAAACCCTGACGCCTGACTTTGTGGCCGGGAAGTGTGACATCGCCATGGGAGGGATCTCAGTGACGCTGGAGCGTCAAAAGCAGGTGTTTTTTGCCGAGCGGCTTGATACCGATGGCAAAATCCCACTGGTGCGTTGTACCGACGTGAAAAAATACCGCACCATTGAGCAGATTAACAATCCTGCGGTGCGGCTGATCGAGCCTGCCGGTGGCACCAACGAAGCCTTTGTCCGTGCCCATCTGCCCAAGGCCAACCTGACGCTGTCCCACGATAATATGGGCATTTTCCAGCAGTTGGTGGACCGCAAGGCCGACGTGATGATCACCGATGCCTCCGAAGCCCTGTACCAGCAGAAACGCTATCCCAAGCTGTGTGCGGTGAACCCGGATAAGCCGATGCAATACGGTGAGAAGGCCTATATGCTGCCGCGTGATGATATGAGTTGGAAGCTGTATGTCGATCAATGGCTGCACTTGAGCAAGGCCAGCGGGGAGTACCAGAAGATTATCGGCCAGTGGCTGGCGGTGAAGAAGTAAGCTGACGAATGCCTCCTCATCTTCTCCCGCAGGGAGAAGATGAGGGAAATTACTCGCCGATATATTCCATCGTGACGCGCTGGGTCAGCTTGGTGATCAGCTCATAGGCGCTGATGCCGCTAAAGGCAGCCACCCGTTCAACCGGCAGCTCATTGCCCCACAGCACCACTTCATCACCCACTTTATCGCTGGCATCCGGCCCCAGATCGACGGAAATCATATCCATGGAGACACGGCCGACAATCGGTACTTCACGTCCGTTCAGCCATACCGGAGTGCCAGAAGGCGCACTGCGTGGGTAACCGTCACCATACCCCATCGCCACTACACCCAGGCGGGTATCTCGTTCACTCACCCATAGTCCGCCGTAGCCAACCGGCTCTCCGGCACGATGCTCACGCACGGCTATCAGACTGGATTTAAGCGTCATGGCAGGTTGCAGCCCAAAGTGATCGGCATAAGGCTCCTCCAACGGGGATACGCCATATAGGATAATCCCTGGGCGTACCCAGTCAAAATGAGCCTGTGGCCACAGCAAGATCCCGCCGGAGGCCGCGATCGACTTCATGCCCGGCTTATCGTTGGCGAAGCGCTCAAAGCAGCTGATTTGCTTTTCGGTCGCATCCACCAGCGGCTCGTCGGCACGGCTGAAGTGGCTCATGATATTGACCGGCTGTACCACGTTGCGACAGGCGCTCAAACGCTGGTAGAACGCCTCTGCCTGTTCCGGACGCACGCCCAGACGATGCATACCGCTATCCAGCTTCATCCATACCGACACCGGGTGCGCCAATTCAATCTGCTCCAGCGCCTCAAGCTGTTCGATGCTGTGAACGGCGGTTTCGATATTATTCGCTACCAGCGCGGGCAGATCTTCAGCACAGAAGAACCCTTCCAACAGCAGGATCGGTTTAACGATGCCACCGGCACGCAGCATCAACGCTTCGCCGATACGCGCTACGCCGTAACAGTCGGCATCTTGCAAGGTGTGAGCCGTTTCCAACAAGCCATGTCCATAGGCGTTGGCTTTCACCACGGCAATCAGGCGGCTTTGCGGCGCCAAGCGACGGATTTGTTGCAGGTTATGTCGCAGAGCGCGGCGATCGATGACAGCAGTTGCCGCTTTCATTTCAATTCCTTAGCTGATTATTCATCATCATATTGTGGCCCCGCATAGTTATCGAAGCGCGACCACTGGCCGTTAAAGGTCAGGCGTACGGTACCAATAGGGCCGTTACGCTGCTTACCCAGAATAATTTCGGCAATCCCTTTCAGATCGCTGTTCTCGTGATAAACCTCATCACGGTAGATGAACATAATCAGGTCGGCATCCTGCTCGATGGAGCCAGATTCACGCAGATCGGAGTTAACCGGGCGCTTATCGGCACGCTGCTCCAAGCTACGGTTCAACTGCGACAGCGCCACCACCGGCACCTGCAGTTCTTTCGCCAAGGCTTTGAGCGAGCGGGAAATTTCGGCAATCTCCAAGGTACGGTTGTCGGAGAGTGACGGCACGCGCATCAACTGCAGGTAGTCGATCATGATCAGGCTGATCCCGTCATGTTCACGGAAAATACGCCGCGCGCGGGAGCGCACTTCGGTGGGCGTCAGGCCAGAGGAGTCGTCAATATACATATTGCGCTTCTCCAGCAGGATCCCCATGGTGCTCGAGATCCGCGCCCAATCCTCATCATCCAGTTGGCCGGTACGGATACGGGTCTGATCCACGCGCGATAGCGAGGCCAGCATACGCATCATGATCTGGTTGCAGGGCATCTCCAGGCTGAAGATCAGCACCGGTTTATCCTGCGTCATCGCAGCGTGTTCGCACAGGTTCATCGCGAAGGTGGTTTTACCCATTGCCGGACGGGCCGCGACGATGATCAGGTCAGATTTTTGCAGACCGGCGGTTTTCTTGTTGAGATCGTGATAGCCGGTGTCTACGCCGGTGACGCCGTCGTGCGGCTGCTGATAGAGCTGCTCAATGCGGGCGACAGTATCTTCCAGAATACGTTCGATGCCTTTGGGGCCTTCATCTTTGCTGGCACGGTTTTCCGCGATCTGGAATACCCGGGATTCGGCCAGATCGAGCAGATCTTCACTACTACGCCCTTGCGGATCGTAACCCGCATCGGCGATTTCGTTGGCGACGGAGATCATTTCACGGACGACCGCACGCTCACGCACGATATCGGCATACGCACCAATGTTGGCCGCGCTAGGGGTGTTTTTCGATAATTCTGCCAGATAGGCAAAACCGCCCACCGTCTCCAGATCGCCCCTCTGTTCCAACGATTCGGACAGCGTGATCAGGTCGATAGGCCGGCTCATCTCCAGCAGACGCTGCATTTCGGTAAAGATCAGGCGGTGTGGGCGGCTGAAGAAGTCGTTGGCGACTACGCGCTCCGCCACGTTATCCCAGCGTTCGTTATCCAGCATCAAACCGCCCAACACGGACTGCTCCGCCTCCAGCGAATGTGGCGGCATCTTCAGCCCTTCCATCTGGCGGTCTCTGGGTTCGTACGTGTTTGTCTTGTTGGTTGGTTTTTTGCCTGCCATGAAGCCTATTCTTTATTCAGTTGCGAATGGGGGAAGCTGACGCAAGAGTATACGTGATTTTCAGTCATGATTCCCTGCGCAAAAAAGGATTAATCACTGCGCAACGGGCTAGATAGTCTGGGCTGATAAGCGTAGGGTGAAAATAGCCATTTAAACGAGGTAGCGACATGTCAAAACGCATCCAATTCTCCGCCACCGGCGGCCCGGAAGTGCTGCAGTATGTTGATTTTACTCCTGTCGATCCCGCTGCCGGGGAGGTTCAGGTCGAGAACAAGGCGATCGGTATCAACTATATCGATACCTACGTACGTAGCGGCCTGTACCCACCGGCAAACTTCCCAAGCGGGTTAGGTACCGAAGCGGCCGGGGTGGTCATCAAGGTCGGGGCAGGTGTCAGCGCGGTCAAACCGGGCGATCGCGTGGTTTATGCCCAGTCCGCACTGGGTGCCTACAGTGAAGTTCACAACGTCCCGTTGGAAAAGGTGGCTATCCTGCCGGATAACCTCACTTTCGAACAAGGTGCAGCCTCATTCCTCAAAGGGTTGACCGTACATTATCTGCTACGACAAACCTATGAGGTCAAGCCGGGCGAGGTATTCCTGTTCCATGCCGCCGCCGGGGGGGTTGGGCTGATCGCCTGCCAGTGGGCCAAAGCGTTGGGTGCCAAACTGATCGGCAGCGTGAGTTCTGACGAGAAAGCCGAGCAGGCATTGCGTGCCGGCGCCTGGGCCACCATCAATTATCGCCAGGAAAACATCGCCCAGCGCGTAGCTGAACTGACCAACGGCGAAAAGGTTAACGTGGTCTATGACTCCGTAGGGCAAAGTACCTGGCAGGACTCATTGAACAGCCTGAAGCGCCGCGGGCTGATGGTAAGCTTTGGTAATGCCTCTGGCCCGGTTACTGGCGTCGATCTGGCGTTACTCAATCAGAAAGGCTCACTTTACGTCACCCGCCCTTCGCTCAATGGTTACATCACCAACCGTCAGGAATTGCAGTTTGCCAGTAACGAGCTGTTTTCGCTGATTGGCAGCGGTGCGATTAAAGTTGATGTGAAAGCGACACAGAAGTTTGCATTGGCAGATGCCCAGAGGGCACACCAGGTCCTGGAAAGCGGCCAAACCAGCGGCTCCAGCCTGCTGATCCCTGGTCTGTAGCGCCAATAAAGAAAGGGCTCCATAAGGAGCCCTTTCTAGTTTACTGCGTTTTGTAGGGGTAGAGCAGAGTCCGCCAGAGATGGGGGTTGCTTTAAGCAACACTCTTGTCAGCTCTCGCGGTGATGAAAATGATTAGCATCACTGCTGCGGGAGTCATCCTAGCAGCCTCGATAAGTAAAAAATATGCTTAATGTGCCGTATTCACATTTAAAACATCAAGCTGTGATCACCACCACACTGGCAAGCAATCTGCAGGGTGAGTTTCAGCGTGACTGACTGATATTTCGGCAAAAAATATTAATAGCGCCGTATCTGTGGTTTCTGCATAGAGCGGTATATCCACACGCCAATCACCGCCAGGATCAGCCACGGCAGCAGTTTAAACACCATGGCAAACAGCCCGCCCAGCAGCATAAAAGCCGCGGCCACAAATAACGCAGCCATCACGCCCAACAGTGAAATACCGGTTACCAGCAGCATGGCGACAAAGCCGATCAGAAAGAAGAGTTCTAACATGGGTTGCTCCTTGGCAAAACAATAGGTCTGTCTTGTTCTTTACAAGAAACGTGCCAACTTGAAGTTAATGATAACTTATTGAAATGATGAAAAAATAGCGCCACACCCCGTGACGCTATTAGTCAAAAAAACCAACTTTTAGTCAAGTTTTTTGTCGATTATGCCATTTCAGTACGCGGTGAACGCACCAGAGCCAAAGCCTGTTCGACGGTGCGCACATCAGCTCCTGGCTTATGGGCATTTTCACTCAGATGACGGCGCCACTGCCGCGCGCCAGGGATCCCCTGGAACAAACCGAGAATATGGCGAGTGATGTGGCCCAGATAGGTGCCGTTCGCTAGCTCGCGCTCGATATACGGATACAGCGATTCGATAATCGCCACGCTGTCCATCACCTCGCTCTGGCGGCCGAAAATCTCGCTGTCTACCCGCGCTAGAATGCCTGGATTTTGGTACGCCTCGCGCCCCACCATCACACCGTCCAGATGTTGCAGATGCTGTTGGGCCTCTTCCAGCGTTTTCACGCCGCCGTTGATCGCAATGGTCAGCGCCGGGAAGTCACGTTTCAACTGATAAACGCGCGGATAGTCCAACGGAGGGACTTCGCGGTTTTCTTTCGGGCTCAGGCCAGAAAGCCAGGCTTTACGGGCATGAATGGTGAACATATCGCATTCCCCGCGCCCAGCAACGGTAGAGATAAAATCGCACAGGAACTCATAGCTGTCCTGGTCATCGATGCCAATACGGGTTTTTACCGTCACCGGGATCGACACCACGTCGCGCATCGCCTTGATACAGTCGGCCACCAAGGTCGCCTGCCCCATCAGACAAGCACCAAACATGCCGTTCTGTACTCGATCCGACGGGCAACCGACATTGAGGTTGATCTCGTCATAGCCACGCTGTTCCGCCAGTTTGGCACAGTGCGCCAATGCAGCCGGATCGCTGCCCCCCAGCTGCAATGCCACAGGATGCTCTTCCTCGCTGTATGCCAGGTAGTCACCTTTACCGTGGATGATCGCACCGGTGGTCACCATTTCGGTGTACAGCAGCGTTTCCTTGCTCAGCAGGCGATGGAAGTAACGGCAATGGCGATCGGTCCAGTCCAACATAGGAGCAATGGAGAAACGATTGGCGGCGTATTGGGTGTTGTTAATATCTTTCGTCATGCTGAGTTACTGGCTACCTGATAAGTCCGGGACTCGACAACCGACGCGCTGTGCCGATGCCGCAAACGGCTATTATAACGACAATCGACGCTCTTGGGAAAATCGTCGTTCATCCTGATTAGGATCTCAGAGCGGTAACGTTTTCACACGGCCCTATTCCAATTGTCGGATCACCCGGCACGGCTGCCCAAGCGCCAACACGTTAGCTGGAATATCCTCGGTCACCACGCTGCCCGCGCCGATGGTGGTGCCATCACCAATGGTGACTCCAGGCAGGATCACCACGTTGCCGCCAATCCAGACGTTACTGCCAATCACCACCGGCCTGGCTGAGGTATGGAACGGAAAATCGGCATTGCCGGTAAACCGCTCACTGGCCTTGAGAGGGTGGCTTGGCGTGTAGATTTGCACGTTCGGGCCAATCAGCGTGTTATCGCCAATGGTGATGGTGTTGCAGTCAAGAAACACCGCATTGACGTTGATAAAACAGTTCCTGCCAATGCTGATATGCTGCCCGTAGTCGCACCAGAACGGTAATTCAATCCAGCTGTCATCCCCCCAGGCCGCAAGCAGCTCACGCAACAGTCGCTGTTTCTCTTCAGACTGATGTGAATCCAACGCTGCGAGCTGTTTAGTCAGGCTCCGCGCCCGATGGTACATGGCAATCAGCTCATCATCACGGCTGTTATAGACCTCGCCGCGCAGCAATTTCTCTCTTTCTGACATCCCAGGCTCCTGAAAGGTTTGGCTCCATATGGGTTATACCGCCGTGCCCGAGTGGAACCTATGACATAAAGCGGCAAACCGTGACCCGCATCTCATTCTGCCTAGTCTTGCTGCGGAAAATCGCCCTATTAGCCGCGTTATCCAGGGAAAGCGGGGCAACCCTCGGCGATTGCGTTGAAACATGATAAAATCGGCTTCTTTGCATAGCCGGATACTTGCCATGAACTCAACCAACCAGGAAAAGCTGCTCGCGCAGGCTGAACAACTCTGTCAGCAACGCAACGTGCGACTGACCCCGCAACGGCTGGAAGTGTTACGCCTGATGGCTGAGCAACCCGGCGCCATCAGCGCTTACGATTTGCTGGATTTACTGCGTGTGGCAGAGCCGCAGGCCAAACCACCTACCGTCTATCGTGCACTGGATTTCTTGCTGGAACAGGGGTTTATCCACCGCGTTGAATCGGCAAACAGCTATGTGCTGTGCCACCACTTCGAACAACCTATGCATACCTCTGCCCTGTTTATCTGCGATCGCTGCGGACAGGTCACGGAGCGTACTACCGAAGGGGTAGAAGAAACCTTGCAGAAACTGGCTCAAGAATCAGGATTTGTGCTGCGCCACAGCGTAGTGGAAGCCCACGGTCTGTGTTCTGGCTGTGTGGTGGTAGAAAATTGTGAGAACCAACACGATTGCGATCATGACCACAGCATTGTGGTAAAGAAAAAATAAGCGGATTGGATTGCAGGAGGGAGCGGGTACATCCTTGTTCCCGTGGCCGTGGCAGGGGGGAAATCTGCCAGGCCGGATGGTGTCGTAGCGCCGCAATACTCAGCGGCTCATCGCGCTACCAACGATACTTGCTGTGTTCTTCCCAGGCTTTGACTTCTTTTTCGGCTGCCTCTTTCTGGTAGCCATAGCGTTCCTGGATTTTACCGACCAGCTGTTCGCGTTTCCCTTCGATCACGGTGATATCGTCATCGGTCAGCTTGCCCCATTTTTCCTTCACTTTACCTTTAAACTGCTTCCAGTTACCGTCGGCTTGATCTTTGTTCATAATCTCTCCGTTACTCTTGGTTGTCAGTTTTAGATAAATCTGGCTGGACTTAACTGAGTCAAATTTAAGGTTATCTAATGCGTCCGTTGCCAATTAAGCGCGGGCTTAATTCGCCAGCCACGTGATTAACTATAGTCACCCATCACGAAAAGTGCTCGAAAAGCAGCATGAAATAGGGTTAGGAAAAGTCTTAATAGCAAAAAACGCCATTAAAACAGTAAGCAAGCGAACTAAAACAGCCCCGAGCACATGTAACTAAATGTGAAAAATCATCCCATCTCATCAACGAGCCTGGCCTATCCATCGCTAATGGGGGGATGAAAACCAGGTGCCCTGCACGCTATGACGATGCCATACCCAGCCCAAAGCCGCCCCGCGCAGTGCCAGGAATACCGCCAGAGCCAGCCATAAACCGTGGTTGCCCAATACCGGCAGGGTGAACAACGTCAGCCCGTAGCCCACTGCGGCTACCGCCATGCTGTTACGCATTTCTGCGCCACGGGTGGCGCCGATAAACATGCCATCCAGCAGGTAGCACCAAACCCCCACCAGGGGCAGCACTACTTGCCAAGGCAGATAATGATTTGCCAGCGCACGCAATTCCGGCAGCGAGGTTAAGCCCGCCACGATCTGCTGCCCGGCAAACAGATAAATAACGGCAAAACCACAGGCAACCAGGCAAGCCTGCCGACAGGCTGCACGCCATACTTTATGCAGTTGCCGCCCGTCCCGCGCACCATAGGCGTGGCCGGAATGGGCTTCCACTGCGTAGGCAAAACCATCCAGCGCGTAGGCGGTAAAGGTCAGTAAATTCATCAGCACCGCATTCACCGCCACCACTTCTCCGCCCATACGGGCTCCCAGAATGGTTAACGAGGCGAAACACAGTTGCAGTAATAACGAGCGCAGCATAATGTCGCGGTTAAGTGCCAGCAGGCGGCGCAGATCCCCACGCCAGGCGGTACGCAGCATCGCCAGCGAAATCCCCCGCATGCGTAGTACCCGCCATGCTAACCACAAACCTAGCAGCAGCGTGGAGTACTCCGCAATCACCGTGGCAGCCGCGGCCCCCTGCACGTTCCAACCCAGCCCCATCACCAGCCAGATATCCAGCACGATGTTCAGCAGGTTACCGACGATCAGCAAGATCACCGGCGCCCGCACGTACTGAACTCCCAGCAACCAGCCGAGCAGCACCATATTGGCCAATGCCGCCGGAGCGCTGAGCCAGCGGATCTCCAAAAATAGCCTGGCCTGTACCAATACTTCCCGATCGCCCCCCACAATGTTCAGCGCCAAGGTGATCAATGGGGCTCGCAACAGCACAATTGCCAGCCCGGCCACCAGCGCCAACAATAACGGCTGCATAAAGGCGCGAGCCAGCCGGTAGGGATCTTGCGCCCCCAGCGCCTGCGCAGTCAGCCCGGTGGTGCTCATACGCAGGAACAGCAACAACATAAACAGGAAGCTGGTGGCCATTGACCCCACCGCGACCCCGCCAAGGTAGCTAGGGCTATCGAGATGGCCGATAACGGCGGTATCCACCAGGCCAAGCAGGGGCACGGTAATATTGGAGAAGATCATCGGCAACGCCAGGCGCCACAGAGCTTTGTCGGTGTCACTGGTGAAGGCAGAAAGCAGGCGCATGGCGATATGTTCCCGTACAAACATGGATTTTAGCGTAGCTTAGAAATGACATCGCCCCAGAGTTGGGGCGAGGTTGGCCGTTTTAAAGGGCTGTAATACGTGGTAAAGCGGTTAGATCCAGTCGCCGTTGCGGATCACACCCACCGCCAGGCCTTCGATGGTGAAGTTCTGCTGACGCAGATCGACCACAATCGGTTGGAATTCGCTGTTTTCTGGCAGCAGTTCGACGACGTTACCGTGTTTCTTCAGGCGCTTGACCGTGACCTCGTCTTCAATACGGGCGACGACAACCTGGCCGTTGCGCACGTCTTGAGTCTTATGTACCGCCAGCAGATCGCCATCCAGGATACCGATATCGCGCATCGACATGCCGCTAACGCGCAGCAGGAAATCGGCATTAGGCTTGAACAGAGAAGGATCCACCTTATAGTGCCCTTCAATGTGCTGCTGAGCCAACAGAGGTTCACCGGCAGCCACACGGCCCACCAGAGGTAACCCCTCTTCATCTTCCATCAGCAGGCGGATACCGCGTGATGCGCCGGAGATGATCTCGATGACGCCTTTGCGAGCCAGCGCCTTCAAGTGCTCTTCTGCAGCATTTGGTGAGCGGAACCCCAGGCGCATTGCGATCTCGGCACGCGTCGGTGGCATGCCCGTTTGCGAAATATGATCGCGAATCAGGTCGTAGACCTCTTGCTGTCTGGTAGTTAGTGCTTTCATTCCGCCCCCTGTTTGTTTATACAGTCTTGCTGTGAGTATATACAGCTAAGTCTGGATTGGGAACCGAAGAATAAATAAAAATCAGCAGGTAGCGAGCGGGATCGCAACGATACCCGCAGGTTTTCACGCCAAATGCTGCCAAAGTACCGAAGCCCAAACGAACAGTGCCAGAATGATTGCCAGCGATACCGCCGCCGAGCCCATATCCTTGGCCCGCCCGGAAAGCTCGTGATATTCCGTACCCACGCGATCGACAACGGCCTCAATCGCGCTGTTGAGGATTTCGACAATCATCACCAACAGCACCGAGCCGATCAACAAGATGCGCGCGATCGCCCCCACGTCCAGCCAAACCGCCACGATGATAGCCACTACCGTCGCCACCAGTTCCTGGCGGAAGGCGGCTTCGTTCTGCCAGGCGGCGGTTAAACCTTTATAGGAATAGCCTGCTGCTTTAATGATACGCGTCAGGCCAGTTGCTTGATTTGCCATAGTTAAGAACGCCTTTCTCCAAGATGAATCATGTACCCGCATGTCGCCAGCCGCAACGTTCCAGACAGATTTGCCAGCCCAATCACATTTTTATCGCAGCGCAGTATACAGCAAGGTTGGAATACCTTAATCACCTAGCTATGTCATACCAATGCCGCGAGAGCATGAATGCGCTAGAGCGGTCAATTTGATATCCATCAGGTATAATTCAACTATGTACTTCCATGGCCGTGAACGGTCGTGGATTTCCCAACGCCACAGATCTGCTACCCGGTTTCTGGTATGCTTGCGGCGAATTGCTAACAAGAGGCTTCACGTTGTCATGTCAGGTTGGCGTAAAATCTATTATAAGATATTGAACTTACCACTAAAAATGTTGGTAAGAAGTAAGGTTATCCCTTCAGATCCGGTCACGGAGTTAGGGTTGGATCCCTCACGACCGATTTTGTATGTTTTACCTTATAATTCCAAGGCGGATTTACTCACCTTGCGCACCCAGTGTCTGGCGCAAGATCTGCCCGATCCCCTTAACCCGTTGGAAATCGATGGCACCGTGCTGCCAAGCTACGTGTTTATCCACGATGGCCCACGCGTATTCCGCTATTACACCCCCAAAGAAGAATCGGTAAAACTGTTCCACGATTATCTGGATCTGCACCGCAGCAACCCGGATCTCGATATTCAGATGTTGCCGGTATCGGTGATGTTTGGCCGTTCCCCTGGGCGCGAAGGCCACGGCACGCCGCACCTGCGCCTGCTGAACGGTGTACAGAAGTTCTTCGCCGTACTGTGGCTGGGGCGCGACAGCTTTGTCCGTTTCTCCAACACCGTGTCACTACGCCGGATGGCAACCGAGCACGGCACCGATAAAACCATCGCGCAAAAACTTGCCCGTGTCGCACGCATGCACTTCGCACGCCAGCGCCTGGCTGCCGTTGGGCCAAGCCTGCCTGCCCGCCAGGATCTGTTCAACAAGCTGCTGGCCTCCAAGGCGATTGAAAAAGCGATCGAAGACGAAGCGCGCAGCAAAAAGATCTCCCACGAAAAGGCCCAGCAGAACGCGATTGCGCTGATGGAAGAGATTGCTGCCGATTTCTCGTATGAAACGGTGCGCCTGTCCGACCGCGTGTTGAGCTGGACCTGGAACCGCCTGTATCAGGGCATCAACGTCACCAACGCCGAACGTGTGCGTCAGTTGGCGCAGGATGGCCACGAGATCGTCTATGTGCCGTGTCATCGCAGCCATATGGACTATCTGCTGCTGTCCTACGTGCTCTACCATCAAGGGCTGGTGCCACCGCATATCGCAGCGGGTATTAACCTGAACTTCTGGCCTGCCGGGCCGATATTCCGCCGTCTGGGCGCGTTCTTTATCCGCCGCACCTTCAAGGGCAACAAACTCTATTCAACCGTATTTCGTGAATACCTCGGTGAGCTGTTCACCCGTGGTTACTCAGTAGAATACTTTGTTGAAGGCGGGCGCTCCCGTACCGGCCGCCTGCTGGAACCGAAAACCGGCACCCTGTCGATGACCATTCAGGCTATGCTGCGCGGCGGCACTCGTCCAATCACCCTGGTGCCGATTTATATCGGTTACGAGCACGTGATGGAAGTAGGTACTTACGCCAAAGAGCTGCGTGGTGCGACCAAAGAGAAAGAGAGCCTGCTGCAAATGGTGCGCGGCTTGCGCAAGCTACGCAACCTCGGCCAGGGTTACGTGAACTTTGGCGAACCGCTGCCGTTGACTACGTACCTGAACCACAACGTCCCGCATTGGCGTGAGTCTATCGACCCGATCGAAGCACAGCGCCCAAGCTGGCTGACGCCTGCGGTCAACGATCTGGCCGCTCAGATCATGGTGCGTATCAACAACGCTGCCGCCGCCAACGCCATGAACCTGTGTTCCACCGCGCTGCTGGCCTCACGCCAACGTTCGCTGACCCGTGAGCAGTTGCTTGAGCAGTTGGAATGCTACTTACAGTTAATGCGTAACGTGCCGTATGCACCGGACGCCACCGTACCAACACAAACGCCAGACCAGTTGCTGGATCACGCTTTAAACATGAACAAGTTTGAAGTGGAGAAGGACAACATCGGCGACATCATCATTCTACCGCGCGAGCAGGCGGTGCTGATGACGTACTATCGCAACAATATCCATCATATGCTGGTACTGCCTTCGCTGATCGCCTCTATCGTGATGCATCACCGCCGCGTGTCGCGCGTTGAGCTGTTGCGTCAGGTCAGCCTGATCTATCCGATGCTGAAGGCAGAGCTGTTCCTGCGCTACGACAAAGAACAGCTAGCCGAAGTGCTGCAACCGCTGATCGAAGAGCTGATACGTCAGCAACTGATTTGTAGCAAAGGCGATGAACTGGTGCTGAATCCTGCGCGCATCCGTCCGTTACAGCTGCTGGCCGCCGGGGTTCGTGAAACCCTGCAACGCTATGCCATCACCATGTCGATCCTCAGCGCCAACCCAAGTATCAACCGGGGTGCCCTGGAGAAAGAGAGCCGCATTATGGCCCAGCGTTTGTCGGTGCTGCACGGCATCAACGCGCCGGAGTTCTTCGATAAGGCGGTGTTCTCCACCCTGGTGGCGACGCTGCGTGAAGAAGGCTTTATCAATGATATTGGCGATGCGATCCGCGAGCACACCATGGAGGTTTACACCATGTTGAGCGATCTGATCACCCCGGAAATCAAACTGACCATCGAAAGCGTCAGCATGCCGGAAGAAACCAATACCCCAGCGCTAGCGGCGGAAGTGGTAAAAGAAGACGAGTAACCTGCTGGTCGGTTACCACGAAAAAGGCATCCGATAATGGATGCCTTTTTACTTTCTGCATTGAGCAAATCAAACGTAGCTAAGCGCAATACCGATGAACAACACCAAACCAACGTAGTTGTTATTCAGGAAGGCACGGAAGCAGGCATCGCGCTCGCGGCCAGCCACCTGCTTTTGCTGATGGATAAACAGCGCTCCCGCCAGCAACAGCGACCAGTAAAACGCGCCTCCCAGTTGCACTAGATAACCCACCCACAGCATCAGCAACAGCGTAGCAAACTGCAACAACCCGACGATCAGCTTGTCATGGCGGCCAAACAGCACCGCGGTGGACTTGATCCCAATCTTCAAATCGTCATCACGATCGACCATGGCATACAGGGTATCGTAAGCCACCGTCCAGCAGATATTGGCCAGAAACAGCAGCCAGCAGCTCAGTGGCAGCGACTCGCTGACAGCAGCATAGGCCATCGGGATCGACCAGCCAAACGCCGCCCCCAGCACCACCTGTGGCAGATTGGTCACCCGCTTCATAAACGGGTAAACCCAGGCCAGCGCCAGAGCCGCTAGCGACAGCCAGATGGTCATCGCGTTCAACGTCAACACCAGCGCAAAGGAAACCAGCACCAGCGAGACAAACAGGATCTTGGCCTCTTTTTCGCTGACGCGGCCGCTCGGCATCGGGCGGCCAGCGGTGCGTTTCACATGCCCATCGAAAGCGCGATCGGCATAGTCATTTACCACGCAACCCGCAGCACGCATCAGGAAAACGCCGAGCACAAACACCAGCAATACCGACGGCGAGGGAACTCCCCCCCCTGCCAACCACAATGCCCACAAGGTAGGCCACAGCAACAATAGCGTGCCAATCGGCTTATCGATACGCATCAGATGGCAATAGGCCTGCCATTTGCTTTGAATCACGCTCCCTTCCAAAGTTCTTTCTCCCCTAATTATGCCGGAGTGCCCTTTTCCACCGCATACAGTGGAGAGGCCGGTAGAAACAGTTCCGTCAGTAATAATGGTTTTCCCGCCAGACGAAGACGAGAACGCCGCGCCCACAGATCCTTCTGCTGGCCAACATGGATATAATCACGAGTCAGGCTTTCACTGCTGAACAGATAACGGCCCAGTGGCAACGTCCCCAGATCGACCAACGCCAGATCCGGCCCGGTCAGTGTTTCCTGTGGGATCACCGTACGCCCCAGCAGCCAAGGCTCGCCGTCACCCAGTAAGACGATCTCACGCAGCCAATAGCGCTCGCTATGTGGCAGATGAACTGCCTCTTCGGCAAGCTGGTCACGAGTGATGAAGCATTCACGCTGAGGCTCTACCTGCACGCGGCCACAGTGGCGCTCAAAACGGCGGGTCATGGAACCTAACTCCATCAGCCAATCGCTAACGGCGGCAGGTATTGAGGAATGTTCAGACAGCCACTCAATAGGCGGCAGGATGGGATCCCTATTGCCAGACATTTTGCTACTCCAGGCCAGAGGCTGCGTGCCGCGCCAAGCCATACAAACTGTTAACAGAAATCCATTGTAACGCAGAAATGCAAAAGCGGCAGGCAGATTCGTGACGTAACGCGCCCCCCATTATCAGGGGGTAAAACGGCAGGCTGCCGTAGTGGAAGATATCATAACGCGAGGGCGTTCGCGCTGTTGGCGCCAAGCTTGAGCAAGAAAGCCCCCGCCTGCTGGATGTAAGTGACTTGCAGATGAAAAAAGGTGCGCCAAAGCGCACCAATCATCAAGCCAGCATCAGTAGCGTGGGGGATTACCCCTTGCCTTTCACGCTGCCAATAAACGTTTCACGAGCGGTGGTGGAACCCAGTTTTTCGGCCTCATTCATCAGTTTCAGCGCCTTATCAATATCCCCCGCCTTGACCGCCTGTTTGATGCCGTTATTGAAGTAAGCCTCGGTATCATTGAGCATCGGCTCTGCCGGTGCGGTGGCAACCGGTGCTGGTGCCGCAACTGCCGGAGCGGTGGCACCCACCACGACCGGAGGCGTTGCCGGAGCCGATTGCAGCATGCCAATCATGATGTTGCTGGCCCCTTGTTCTGCTGTCACCTTCAGCTTCAACGTGCCGCTGGTGCTGTGGCTGGCGATCGGATCCGGGATGTCCGGTACCGCGTTACCCACCCCTTGGGCGTAGGCTTTGGCCGGGTTGGTCAGGATGGTGGTTTTAGCCAGATCCTGCTGGGTGGTGTACACCAACAGATAAATCTGTTTTTGCCCCAGCGCAGGGGTCAGTTTCAACGTGCCCTCCAGCCGATCGGCGGACATCACGCCCGGTGGCTGGTAAGCGAAATAGCTGCTCGGATAATAGGCCGCCGGGCGCATATGTTCATCCAGCACCAATACGCTTGGGGCATAGATTGAGTTTTTATTGGCCAGACTGCTCAGTTGGATTTCCAGCGATCCCCGATCGGCCGGCAGCGCAAATGCGGCAACGGCCCCCTGGATCTGGCCCTGGTTGATCTGTGGGCTGACGGTATTGAGTTGGACATCCTGGGTCACCGGCGGTACCAAGGGCTGCCAAGGCAAACTTTGCAGGGTGGCGGCACTGATGGCCGGTGCGACAGAAACGTTGGCCGGAGTATCGGCATAGGTCGCCAGCGGTGCGCCGACGGTCAACGCCAGAGACAGGCAGAGTGACAGTAGATTTTTTTTCATTGTTATTACCCTCTCGCTTTAAGCGTGTATCCCGGCAGCGGGCAGGCAAGCGCACTATTGCCGGTTAAACGGTAAGAGGGAGGGCGTGCAGACGCCCTCCCGTCAAGCCAGTATTACCACCAGATTTCCATCTGGGCACCGAAGGTGACTTCGCTGTCTTTACCACGGCTGAAGGTATGCATGCTGGTATCGTTATAAGCCGTACCTGCGTTGTAGCCCGCACCGGAATCGTTGTTTGCGTAGCCCCACTTCTCATCCCAGTTGGCGTAGGTCGCGAAGACACGGATCGCCGGACGTGACCAGATGCTGTTACCCGCTTGCCACTGTTGTGCCAGGGTAACTTTGTATTGACCGTTACGATCGCCAGTACGTTGAGACTTCACGTTGTCGTAGCCAACTTCCATCAGGGTGCTCATGATTGGCGTCCATTTGTACATTGGGCGTACGCCCACGGTGTACCAGGTGGTGCCGTTGTCATTGTCGCGGTTAACGTCCTGATACATGGCAACGTACATCATTGCCCAATCATCGTTGAAGTCGATGGCACCGTGATCCAGCACGCGGATCATCTTGCCGTTGTTATCAATGGAAGCCCCTTGGCTGCGGCCGTTGTTCTGCGCAGTCATGGAATCGGTAGCGTACTGCACCGTGAATTTGTTGAAGCCGCCCAGGATGCTCTGGGTATGTTCCGCAGTAAACATCCAACCGTCTTTACTTGCCCCGTCGACCAGGTGGTAACCGTCTTGCTCATTGGCACGGCCATAATCCACACCCAGTTCCAACGTACCGCCCGGGTTCAGCTCAAGGCCAGCCAAACGCAGGTCGTAGGTATCGTTGACGGTTGGACGCTCGTCACGTTGATTGTCGATATAGCCTAAGGAACCACCGGATTCGGTGTTACGGGTCACGGCAGCAGACAGCTTGCCGAAGCCCAGATCGATATTTTCCAGACCGGCACCAGGACCTGAGATGTCCCAGTAGTAGAAGTCGATCATATGGACGTCATGACGTTGATAGAAGCGCTTACCGGCCCACATGTTGGCACCTGGCAACGCGTCAATCAGGTTTTTACCCTGCACGTTAACTTCACGGAAGGCCGGGCTGGTAGATTCCCAGTCAGACTGTTGCGACACGGAATAGGCCACGTTAGTGTCGAAGTAGAAGCTCTTGTCGCCCTCTTTCCACACTTCCTGGCCCAGTTTCAGTTCCGCATAGGTTTCACATTCGTTACCCAGACGGTACTTACTGCTGGCACCGGTGGTCTGGAAACACTGTTGCTCACCGCCGCTCCCGGTCCAACCGATACCGGAACGTGCGTAGCCGTGGAAATCCACCGCCATCGCTGATGAGGATAAGACACCGGCGGCGACAGCCAGAGTCAGAGGAAGTTTGCGCAGAGTAGTCATCATTATTCTCCTGTTATACAGACCTTGATGCTTTAAACACCCGGTTCCTGATGCAGCCGTTTACACGCCGTCCCATCCTCACGGAACAGGTGGCAGCGGTGTGGCGGCAGGCCGATGGCGAATGTTGCACCTTCTTCTACCAGCACCACGTCGTTCTGGCGGTAAACCAGGTTTTGACGAATTGCCGGAATTTGGATATGGATTTGCGTCTCGTTGCCGAGCTGCTCCACCACCTGTACTTCACCCATCAATGTCACTTCAGATTCGGAACTCGGTAACAGATGTTCTGGGCGGATACCCAACGACAGGTTGGTCCCCACCTCAATGCCCTGCCCTTCAACCGGCAGCCATACCAATTGACGATTAGGCATCGGCAGTTCGATCTGTACCCGCAGCGCTTCCACACCGGTCACTTTCACCGGCAGGAAATTCATTTTCGGCGAGCCGATAAAGCCCGCGACAAAGCGGTTGGCCGGGTAGTGATAGAGTTCCAGCGGCTTACCGATCTGGGCCACACGCCCGGCGTCCAGCACCACGATTTTGTCGGCCAGCGTCATCGCTTCGACCTGGTCGTGAGTGACGTAAATCATGGTGCGCTGCAGCCGCTTGTGCAGACGTGAGATCTCAATGCGCATCTGCACCCGCAGTGCGGCATCCAGGTTGGAAAGCGGTTCGTCCAGCAGGAATACATCGGGTTCAGCCACCAGCGTACGGCCAATCGCCACACGCTGACGCTGTCCACCGGACAGGGCTTTTGGGCGTCGGTCCAGCAAATGCGCTAATTGCAGCACTTCGGACACCTGATTAACCCGCTGATTGATTTCCGCTTTTTTAGCCCCGGCCAGCTTCAGGCCAAATGACATGTTGTCGGCCACGGACAGATGTGGGTACAGCGCGTAAGACTGGAACACCATGCCGATACCGCGCTCGGAAGGCGGCACCTCATTCATCCGTTTTTCGCCGATGAACAGATCGCCAGAGGTAATATCCTCCAGCCCGGCGATCATGCGCAGCAACGTTGATTTACCGCAGCCGGATGGCCCGACAAACACCACAAACTCGCCGTCATCGATAGTCAGATTGACGTCTTTGGAAATCACGACCTCGCCGAAGGCCTTATAAACGCTGCGCAGTGTGACGCTAGCCATGCGTTACTCCCCTGCTTTCGCAGTTAACATTTCGTGTGAAGATGGCGGAACCGAAGCCCGCCAAGACCCATTGATGACCCTCTTGCTGCGCACCGTACTGCCATGCCATAGGCTTGGTCGCCTCAGCCGGTGCGGCCGGCTGAGTATAAGGCTGTAGGTTGATCAGCGCTTCAAGGCATTGATCCTGATGGGTAATAAGTAAGCGAATAACGCCATTTTCCTGGCTGATCTGGTTCAGAACACCACATTGGATCACCGGGTGCTGACGCAGGGCCAATAGGGCCTGGCAGTAACGTAAGGTTGAATGGTGGTCGTGTTGCTGGCGGCTGATGGCCAGCGCACGGTGTTCTATCGCCACCTGTTGATACCAGTGGATCTCTCCTGCGGTGACCTGCTCCGGCGCTTCATGCCAAGGCATCGGGGTTTGTGCCCCCTGCGGTTCTTGCAGATCCGCCGCGTGTGGCAAGCCCAATTCTTCGCCCTGATACAAACAGATAGGAGCGGGCAGCAATGCCAGCAGGGTCAGGAAAGCCTGCGCAGAACGCAGATCGCCTTGCCCCCAATGGCTGACCACCCGCGGCTGATCGATTTCGCCAGTACTCCAGACTTTTTCGCCCAGTTGGTGACGATGCGTATGTAATACCTCCACCAGCTTTTCGCAGCTGAACGGCACCACTTCCAGCGCCAACGCGCTGCGGGCATAGTGCTGTTCGGGAGCGGCACTGCGGCAGATACGCTGAGTGCCTTCACTGTGCCAAAGTGCCAGCCCGTGTCCGGCCACTTCCGCTCCAGCCTCTGGCGATAACGCCAGCGGCAATAACAGCCCGTCCACCGCCAGTGCTTTCAGATAGGGCAGCGCCGCCATCATGCCGTGTACGTCGCCCACACCATCGCCGTTTCCATCGCGGAAACTGACCGGATGGATCCGGTACAACGTGGGGTGAGTAGCGGTACGCACTGGTGACATAGGTCAGGGTTCCTGCAGCGTTAGGCGGTAAAAATCAATGTTGCCAATAGTGAGGTAATGGCAAGGAGGGGTAATCATCCGTAACAGGATTTTTCATGGGGGAGGAGATGGGAGGATGAGAGAACGACGATGCGCGGCGAAAGTTCCCGGCAGAAGGCAAATCTGTGATCTTCCTTGCAAAAATAGCCCTGCCTTTTAGTGTCCGACACCACAGAATAGGGCGGTTTGCTAGCTGGATCACACTACTCAGGCATGGGGCGTAGACGGGGGGAGGATGAGAACACAGCGGGTTGTGACCCACTATTAGCGCGTAACCGCTCTCCTTACCGCAGTCCCCACAGAAGGATTGGATTTATGAATCGCACAATGACAACAACCGTACGCACGCTGGCGCTTTCAGCATTAACGACGCTGGTGCTCTCCTCCTCCGCTTTCGCCAAAATAGAAGAAGGCAAACTGGTTATCTGGATCAACGGCGATAAAGGCTATAACGGCCTGGCCGAGGTAGGTAAAAAGTTTGAGAAAGACACCGGCATCAAAGTGACCATCGAACACCCGGACAAACTGGAAGAGAAGTTCCCGCAGGTTGCCGCTACCGGTGACGGCCCGGATATCATCTTCTGGGCTCACGACCGTTTTGGGGGCTACGCGCAATCGGGCCTGTTGGCAGAAATCCACCCTTCCAAAGCCTTCCAGGAAAAAATCTATCCGTTCACCTGGGATGCGGTACGCTTTGACGGCAAGCTGATCGGTTACCCGATCGCGGTGGAAGCCCTGTCGCTGATTTATAACAAAGACCTGATCAAAGAAGCGCCAAAAACCTGGGAAGAGATCCCGGCGCTGGATAAAGAGCTGCGCGCCAAAGGCAAAAGCGCCATCATGTGGAACCTGCAAGAACCCTACTTCACCTGGCCAGTTATTGCCGCCAATGGCGGTTATGCCTTCAAGTTTGAAGATGGCAAATACAACATCAAAGACGTGGGCGTAGCCAACGCCGGTTCACAGGCTGGCCTGCAGTTCATCGTCGATCTGGTGAAAAACAAGCACATCAACGCTGATACCGACTACTCGATTGCAGAAGCCGCCTTCAACAAGGGCCAGACGGCGATGACCATCAACGGGCCTTGGGCCTGGACCAACATCGAGCAAAGCAAAATCAACTATGGCGTCACGCTGCTGCCAACCTTCCAGGGCAAACCGTCCAAGCCGTTCGTTGGCGTGCTGACCGCAGGCATCAACGCCGCCAGCCCTAACAAAGAACTGGCGACCGAGTTCCTGGAGAACTACCTGATTACCGATCAGGGCCTGGCTGACGTTAACAAAGATAAACCGTTGGGTGCCGTGGCGCTGAAATCGTTCCAGGAACAGCTGGCAAAAGATCCGAAGATTGCCGCCACCATGCAGAACTCGCAAAACGGCGAAATCATGCCAAACATCCCGCAGATGAGTACCTTCTGGTATGCGATGCGTAGCGCCGTGATCAACGCCATCACAGGCCGCCAGACGGTGAAAGCCGCACTGGAAGATGCTCATACCCGTATCACCAAGTAATACCCTGGCCATTGGCGGGCTGTGATGCCCGCCTTTGCCCTGCTGTGTGAGAGGCCGTTGGCCTCTCGCGGTAACACCTGAAAGGAAAGCCCTATGCAACTTGCTCACGCCGGAACACCCGCGCGAAAAAAATCGAAGTGGTGGCAGAGTGACATACTGAAATGGCTGATTGTCGGCCTGTTCAGCCTGGTAACCTGCTATCTGATTGTGGTGATGTATGCACAGGGAGAATATCTGTTCGCCATCCTGACGCTGGTGTTGGTCAGTGCCGGGCTCTACGTGTTCGCCAACCGCCGTGCCTATGCCTGGCGCTACGTCTATCCTGGCGTCGCCGGAATGGGGCTGTTCGTCCTGTTCCCGCTGATTTGCACCATCGCCATCGCCTTTACCAACTACAGTAGCACCAACCAGCTGACCTTCGAACGCGCTCAGTCGGTGCTGATGCAACGCCAATTCCAGACCGGTAAAACCTTCACCTTTGGACTGTATCCGGCAGAAAACCAACAGTGGCGTTTGCAGTTAACTCATCCAGATAGCGGCCAACTACTGATATCCGCGCCGTTTAGCCTCAACGCCAGTGAGCCACAAACGTTGAAATTGGCGGTTGAAAGCGCTGAACCCGCCGGTGAGCGCGCTACGCTGCGCGTGATCACCCAGAATCGCCAGACGCTGAGCCAGATTGTTGCCATCCTGCCAGAAGGTGGCGAGTTGCGCATGAGCTCCCTGCGCCAGTTCTCCGGCACCAGCCCGTTGTACACGCTAGCCAAAGACGGCAGCACGCTGACCGATAACCAGACCCAGGTACAATATCGCCCTAACCCGGAGATCGGTTTTTATCAGGCCGTTAACGCCGAGGGCCATTGGGCGACCGACACCCTCAGCCCGGGTTATACCGTCACCATCGGCTGGAAAAACTTCTTACGGGTGCTCAACGATGAAGGCATCCAGAAGCCGTTTATCTCCATCTTTGTCTGGACCATTATTTTCTCGGTGATGACCGTGATCCTCACCGTGGCCGTAGGCATGGTGCTGGCCTGCGTGGTGCAGTGGGAAGCGCTGAAAGGCAAAGCGGTGTATCGGGTATTACTGATCCTGCCCTACGCGGTGCCTTCGTTTATTTCCATTCTGATTTTCAAAGGGTTATTTAACCAGAGCTTCGGTGAAATCAACCTGATGCTCAACGCGCTGTTCGGCATTAAACCGGCCTGGTTCACCGATCCACTCACCGCCAAAAGCATGATCCTGGTCGTCAATACCTGGCTGGGTTATCCGTACATGATGATCCTGTGTATGGGCCTGCTGAAAGCCATTCCCGACGATCTGTATGAAGCCTCGGCAATGGACGGCGCCAGCCCGATGCAGAATTTTTTCCGTATCACCCTGCCGCTGCTGATCAAGCCGTTGACGCCGCTGATGATTGCCAGCTTTGCCTTCAACTTTAACAACTTCGTGCTAATCCAACTGCTGACCCGCGGCGGACCAGACATGATCGGCACCACCACACCGGCCGGCTATACCGATCTGTTGGTGAGCTACACCTATCGCATCGCGTTTGAAGGCGGTGGGGGTCAGGACTTCGGGCTGGCGGCGGCCATTGCCACGCTGATTTTCCTGTTGGTTGGCGCACTGGCGATCCTGAACCTGAAAGCCAGCAAAATGAACTTTGACTAAGGGAGAACGACAATGGCCATGGTGCAACCCAAATCCCAGCGCGTACGCCTGTGGATCACCCATATTCTGATGCTGAGCTTTATTGCCCTGATCATGTTCCCGTTGCTGATGGTGGTGGCGATTTCGCTACGCTCCGGTAACTTTGCCACCGGCAGTCTGATCCCGGATCAAATCTCTTGGGATCACTGGCGGCTGGCGCTAGGGATGAGCGTTACCCAGGCGGATGGCAGCGTCACTCCACCGCCTTTCCCTGTACTGTTATGGCTGTGGAACTCGATTAAAGTCGCGGCGATCACCGCAGTGGGGATCGTGACGCTCTCTACCACCTGTGCCTACGCCTTTGCCCGCATGCGTTTTCGTGGCAAAAGTACCCTGCTGAAAAGCATGCTGATCTTCCAGATGTTCCCGGCAGTGCTGTCTTTGGTTGCACTGTATGCCCTGTTCGATCGTCTGGGGCAGTACATTCCGTTTATCGGCCTCAATACCCATGGCGGTGTGATATTCGCCTATATGGGCGGTATTGCGCTGCACGTCTGGACCATTAAAGGCTACTTCGAAACCATCGATAACTCGTTGGAAGAAGCCGCCGCCCTGGACGGTGCCACGCCTTGGCAAGCGTTCCGCCTGGTGCTGCTGCCCCTTTCAGTCCCGATCCTGGCGGTGGTGTTTATTCTGTCGTTTATCGCGGCAATCACCGAGGTGCCAGTAGCTTCACTGTTGTTACGCGACGTAAACAGCTACACGCTGGCCGTCGGCATGCAGCAATATCTGAATCCGCAGAACTATCTATGGGGTGACTTTGCCGCCGCAGCGGTGTTGTCCGCCATTCCGATCACTGCAGTATTCCTGCTGGCGCAGCGCTGGTTGGTCGGTGGCCTGACGGCGGGAGGGGTGAAAGGTTAATTTATGCCACTGCAATACGTTTGATGTACTTTGTTTCTCTCTATGAACTGTGTCTTTGGCGGCCTTCGCTGGGCCGCCATTTTTATGGTTACTCCCGCTTCAGCCGATCGGTATTGGCCAGATACAAGGTCACCACCAGTAATAATATGGCGCCGGAATAAACCAGCGTGTCGAAAGGGTTCTCATGATCAACGATGATCAAACGAATAATCGCGGTGATGCCAATATAGATAAAGTAGCGTAGCGGGAAGTGATAGCCCGACTCAAAGTATTTAACAATCAAGGCAATAAATTCGAAGTAGAGGAAATAAATCACGATCCCCTCAATCAGCTGGTACGAAGAAGACTCCTCGTTACTGACGAATAATACTTTCGCCAAATGAAAGGTTTCTTTGACCAAAAAAACTACCAGAATCGCCGCCAATAGCAGCAACCCCACGTTTAGTACCCGCTGTAGCCCTTTTGCGATCATCAATGATCGTGATGTTTTTGCCATGACTTCTCCCGTCGTTCGGCCAGTTATAAGTGCAGAAATGCCTAATGGGCTTTTTCCTAAAGTTGCCCTGAGGGTTTATCTTCAGGCGAACCACCCTATTTTCAATCAGTTGCATGAATTGATTACGCTTGTATATATTTGTAGCAAATTGAAATGTCCTCTATCATGGGCGCAGTCTCAGGCATTATGCCTCTAAATTCCCGTAATCTAGAAAGGAACTTTCATGCGAGCTAAACTCCACGCACTGGTCGCGGCAGGCCTTTTCACCTGTTCGTTTGCCAGCTACGCCGGCGGACTGGTGACTCCTGATAACGATCTGCGCAATGACCTCGCCTGGTTATCCGATCGCGGTGTGATTAACGTCAGCCTGTCTACCTGGCCGCTAAGCCAGGAAGAGATCAACTCGGTGCTGGCGCAAGCCAAGCCGGTGACCAACACAGAAAAAACCGTCATTGACCGCGTACAGCGCCGGGTGGGTGACTTAAAAGCCAATATTACCGTCACCGGTTATACCTCTACCGACAAGCCTGGCACGCCGCAGGGCTTCGGTCAGAGTCACTATGCCGACAGCAGCCTGACCATCGGCGCTGGCGCCAACGGTGAGTTCTGGGACGTGCGTCTGCAAGGTGCCGTGGAAGGCGATCAGCGCGTCTCCGATGGTTCCAAATTCAACCTGAACGGCTCATACGGTGCCATCAAAGTGTGGAACCAGTGGCTGTCATTCGGTGAAGTCTCTCAATGGTGGGGTCCTGGCTATGACGGCAGCCTGATCCGTTCCGACGCGGCACGCCCGGTGGCTGGCTTTATGCTGCAACGTGCCGATCAATCCCCGTTTGAAACACCTTGGCTGTCCTGGATTGGTCGTTGGCAATATCAGCTCACCGCAGGTCAACTGTCACAATATACCGCAGTACCTAACACCAAACTGATCGGTGGCCGTCTGACCATGATGCCAACCGACTTCCTGGAACTGGGTGCCTCACGCATTATGCAGTGGGGTGGCGATGGTCGTCCGCAATCCTTCAGCTCATTCTGGGACGCCTTTGCTGGCCGCGATAACGACGACTCCGGCCAAGGTAACGATCCGGGCAACCAGCTTGCCGGTTTCGACTTCAAGCTGAAAATGCAGCCGTTGATCGGTATGCCGGTCAGCCTGTATGGCCAGTTGGTGGGGGAAGATGAAGCCGGCTACCTGCCATCACAAAACACCTACCTGCTCGGCCTGGAAGGTCACCCAGAGTGGGGCCCAACCGTTATCAACTGGTATATCGAAGGGGCTGATACCCGCGCCGATATGAGCCGTAAGGGTTACGTGTATAACCACTACACCTATAAAGACGGTTACTACCAGCAGGGTTACCCGCTGGGTCACGCTATGGGCGGTGACGGGCAAATGCTGTCCGGCCGTGTCGAACTGGTGCTGGACGATGGCCAGCGCTGGAGCACTCGCCTGGTGTATGCCAAGGTGAACCCGCTGAACCAGAGCATCAACCAGGCATTCCCGAAATCTGACACGCTGAAAGGCATTCAGTTGGGTTGGGGTTATAACTTCGCTTCACAAGTGAAGTTTGATACCAGCCTGTGGTACACCGATAACAACAACAGCACCGCCGATGACGTGGGTGCCGGTGTCAGCATGGCAGTACCAATCAATCTGTGATCCCTACAGATATCAAAAAACCCGCCGCGGCGGGTTTTTTATTGGCGGCTATTCAGAGCAACTTAACGCCAGGCTTTAAAGCGATTGATCAAACCGTTGGTTGAGGTGTCGTGGCTGGTCACCGCTTCTTTACCCGCCAGTTCCGGCAGAATACGGTTAGCCAGCTGTTTACCCAGCTCTACGCCCCATTGGTCGAAGGTGAAGATATTGAGGATCGCGCCCTGGGTGAAGATCTTGTGCTCATACAGGGCAATCAGGCTACCCAGGCTGAACGGGGTGATCTCACGCAGCAGGATGGAGTTGGTTGGGCGGTTGCCTTCAAACACTTTGAATGGGGCAACGTGCTTGACCTCTTCCGGCGTTTTACCCTGTGCGGCGAACTCTTCCTCAACCACGTCCAGAGATTTACCGAACGCCAGCGCTTCTGTCTGTGCGAAGAAGTTCGACAGCAGTTTGGCATGGTGGTCGCTCAGCGGATTATGGCTGATGGCCGGAGCGATAAAGTCGCAAGGCACCAGCTTGGTCCCCTGATGGATCAACTGATAGAACGCATGTTGGCCGTTGGTGCCTGGTTCACCCCAGATAATCGGGCCGGTCTGGTAATCTACCGGATTGCCGTTACGGTCAACGTATTTGCCATTAGACTCCATGTTGCCCTGTTGGAAATAAGCGGCAAAACGGTGCATATACTGGTCGTACGGCAGGATCGCTTCGGTCTCTGCGCCGAAGAAATTGTTGTACCAGATACCGATCAGCGCCAACAGCACCGGCAGGTTTTGCTCGGCAGGCGTCTGGGCAAAGTGCTTGTCCATCTCATGCGCGCCGCTCAGCAACTGCTCGAAGTTTTCAAAGCCCAAAGACAGCGCGATAGACAGGCCGATTGCCGACCACAGAGAGTAACGGCCCCCCACCCAGTCCCAGAATTCGAACATATTGTCGGTGTCGATACCAAACTCGGCCACCGCTTTACCGTTGGTAGACAGCGCGGCGAAGTGTTTCGCGACGTGCTGCTGATCGCCAGCGGTGTTCAGGAACCAGTCGCGCGCGCTGTGGGCGTTGGTCATGGTTTCCTGAGTCGTGAAGGTTTTAGACGCCACCAGGAACAGCGTAGTCGCCGGATCCAACGGTTTTAGCGTTTCGGCGATATGGGTGCCGTCTACGTTGGAAACAAAGTGCATGTTCAGGTGGTTTTTATAGGGGCGCAGCGCTTCGGTTGCCATATAAGGGCCGAGATCTGAGCCGCCGATGCCGATGTTGACCACGTCGGTAATCGGTTTGCCGGTGTAACCTTTCCAGTCACCACCGATAACACGGTCGCAGAACTGTTTCATCTTCGCCAGCACCGCATTGACTTCTGGCATCACGTCCTTGCCATCAACAATGATTGGCGTGTTGCTGCGGTTACGCAGGGCAACATGCAGCACGGCACGATCTTCCGTACGGTTGATTTTCTCACCGGAGAACATCGATTTGATCGCGCTTTGCAGGTCAGTTTCTTTCGCCAGCGCCTGCAGCTTCTCCAGGGTTTCTGCGGTGATGCGGTTTTTGGAGTAATCCACCAGCATCTGATCGTTGAAAGTGGCAGAGAACTTGGAGAAACGCTCACTATCCTGAGCAAACAGGTCACGGATCTGGACGTCTTTGATTTGTTCGAAATGTTGCTGCAGGGCTTGCCAAGCAGCGGTTTGACTAGGATTGATATTTTTCATAGCGGCGCTCTTATGCTTGAGAATGAATATGAGGTGATGGACCGATTGTAGCCTGTTCGCCTGTGATTATGATCTCTTTTCTTGCGATAGGCGTTAACTCTCAGACCGCCGCACCCCATTTTTACCTTTCCACAACAATCTGCTGATATTTCACCTAACAGCCTGTTATCACAACGCTGAAACGTCCCTCTCACCACGCTTTTCTCTTGATGCGCAGTCCGCAATATTCGGTCGCTCTGCTCCCCGCTGAGCGCAGATGAAAATCCCTCAGCGTCTTCCCGTTGACAGTAGCCAATAAACCCGTTATTCCTAACAGCCTACTTGCACATCCACTGTGCAAGCCAGAAGAGGCGCGTCGCCCAGGTAGAGTGTCAGAGGAGCCATTATCCGATGACGGCACTGGAGGGGGAGCGACGCCGAGGCGAGATGCTTACGGCAACCATCACGTCGGCTACAGGGGCTGAATCCCCTGAGTTGTCACCATGGGCTGCTCTGAATGAGCAGTCAGCAAGGTGGGGCGCTTCTGGGTGTATCGTAGCCTCAACCTCTACGCCTGCTCCCTGTTTACCGCTCTTCCCTTGTGCCAAGGCTTATGGAAATTAAATGCCAATTTGAATGGCGTCCCTGACACGAGGTTTTACATGACTCAAGCAGCACCCCAAAACGCAACCGTAGTTGCCAAATTCGGCGGCACCAGCGTGGCCGATTTCGAGGCGATGAACCGCAGCGCCGACGTGGTTCTTTCCAATCCCGATGTCCGCTTGGTAGTTCTGTCCGCCTCTGCCGGTATCACCAACCTGTTGGTGGCCCTGGCCGAAGGCTGCGACACCGACAAGCGCAACGAACAACTGGCCGAAATCCGCCGCATTCAATACGCCATTCTCGATCGCCTCGATAACCCGATGGTGGTTCGCGAAGAAATCGACCGCATGCTGGAAAATATCACCACGCTGTCGGAAGCCGCTGCGCTGGCCACCTCAGCCGCACTGACCGATGAACTGGTTAGCCATGGCGAGCTGATGTCTACCCTGCTGTTTGTGGAAATTCTGCGCGATCGTAAGGTACAGGCAGAATGGTTCGATGTGCGTAAAGTGATGCGTACCGACGACCATTTCGGCCGCGCCGTACCGGACAGCGCCGCGCTGACCGAGTTGGCTCAAACCCTGTTGAAGCCGCGCCTGCAACAGGCGTTGGTGATCACCCAGGGCTTTATCGGCTGTGAACCCAAAGGCCGTACCACTACGCTGGGCCGTGGTGGCAGTGACTTTACTGCGGCCCTGCTGGGTGAAGCATTAAACGTCAGCCGCGTGGATATCTGGACTGATGTTCCGGGTATTTATACCACCGACCCACGGGTGGTGCCTGCCGCCAAACGTATCGATAAAATTGCCTTTGAAGAAGCGGCGGAAATGGCCACCTTCGGTGCCAAAGTGCTGCACCCGGCCACTCTGCTACCTGCCGTGCGCAGCAACATCCCGGTCTTTGTCGGCTCAAGCAAAGATCCTGCCGCGGGTGGCACGCTGGTGTGCAATACCACGGAAAACCCGCCGCTATTCCGCGCGCTGGCCTTACGCCGCAAGCAAACCCTGCTGACGCTGCACAGCCTGAACATGTTGCATGCACGCGGCTTCCTGGCCGAGGTGTTCAACATTCTGGCCCGGCATAATATCTCGGTCGATCTGATCACTACTTCTGAAGTCAGCGTGGCATTGACCATGGATACCACCGGTTCCACCACCACTGGCGGCAGCCTGTTAACCACCTCTCTGCTCACCGAACTGTCCTCGCTGTGCCGGGTGGAAGTGGAAGAAAATCTGGCCCTGGTCGCCCTGATCGGCAACAAGCTGTCACAGGCCTGCGGCGTCGGTAAAGAGGTGTTCGGCGTGCTGGATCCGTTCAATATCCGCATGATCTGTTACGGAGCCAGCAGCTATAACCTGTGCTTCCTGGTGCCGGGCGATGATGCGGAGCGCGTGGTACAAACGCTGCATCACAATCTGTTTGAGTAAGCCCCTCACCCTACCCCTCTTCCACAGGGAGAGGGGACTGAACGTGCCACAGGTTAATATCTGCACCTACCTGTAGCCCCCTCTCCCCACCACAGTACAACAGGCATCCCTGGACGCCATATCGGGAGAGGGCCGGGTGAGGGGAGATCGATTGGCCTGAACTGAATCTACAGAGGCCCAGCGCACTGGGCCCACCACAACACACACCCGTTCAATATTGGCAAAGGATAACCCCTCTCATGCTGGCAAAAATCACACGCTTATTCCCATTATGGGCCGTGCTGCTGTCCATTGCGGCCTACTACACCCCGTCGACCTTTACCGGTATCAGCCCTTACGTCAGTACGCTGCTGATGCTGATCATGTTTGCCATGGGCGTCACCCTGCGCCTGGATGACTTCAAGCGTGTTCTGTCGCGTCCCGGTCCGGTAGCGGCGGGGATCTTCCTGCATTACCTGATTATGCCGCTGGCCGCCTGGCTGCTGGCGATGCTGTTCCGTATGCCGCCGGATCTCTCCGCCGGTATGGTGCTGGTAGGCAGCGTAGCCAGCGGCACCGCCTCCAACGTGATGATCTATCTGGCTAAAGGCGATGTCGCCCTGTCAGTGACCATTTCGGCCGTTTCTACGCTGGTTGGTGTCTTTGCCACCCCACTGCTGACACGCCTGTATGTCGATGCAAAAATCAGCGTGGATATCATGGGGATGTTATTCAGCATTCTGCAGATCGTGGTGATCCCGATTGGGCTGGGCCTGATCGTCCACCACAGCTTCACCAAAACCGTCAAGCGGGTTGAACCCTATCTACCAGCCCTGTCGATGGTGTGTATTGTGGCGATCATCAGTGCGGTGGTCGCGGGTAGCCAGAGTCATATTGCCTCGGTAGGCTTTGTGGTGATTATTGCGGTGATCCTGCATAACGGGATTGGGTTATTGAGCGGCTACTGGGGTGGGAAACTGTTTGGGTTCGATGAGTCCACCTGCCGTACGCTGGCCATTGAAGTCGGTATGCAAAACTCCGGACTGGCGGCAACGCTGGGCAAGATCTACTTCTCACCACTGGCCGCGCTGCCGGGTGCATTGTTCTCGGTGTGGCACAACCTCTCCGGCTCACTGCTGGCAGGTTACTGGTCAGGTCGCCCGATCAAGAAACAGGATTAATAGCAAACAGGCTCACAAGGGGCGTAGCATGCGGCGCCCCTACGGTCGACTTTGTCATCAATCTGAGGGCCATTAACGGCCCTTCATTCACTATGGCGTTCTAGGACTTTCCTCCCAGTCACGGTCATCGTCTTTCTCATCCTGATCAAGCGCGTTATAGGCCACCGCGCAGAACAGTGAGTTAAGCCGCTTCATATCCCCCAACAACGCCAGATGCAGCGAGCTGGTTTCGATACTTTGCACGTTTTGCTGATGCAGGCGATCGACGTGCGCATGGGCATAACGACGATCCAGAATGCGGAAACGGTGCTTGGAGCGGCGTAACCGCTTGGCACTGGTGATATCACCGGAGAGAAACACCGACAGGCTAAGGCGCAGATTGTCAGTCAACTTTTCATGCAGTTGGTCCAGTTCGGCCAGGCCTTCGGCGGAGAACGAACTGCGCGCGCCATGTGATTGATCCGCCACGTCACTAGCCATACGTTCGATAATATCGCCAGCCTGCTCCAGGTTGAGGGCCATTTCGATGATCTCTGCCCAACGGCGCGAATCCGCCTCTCCCAGGTCTTCCTTCTGGATCTGCGCCAGGTAGAGTTTGATGGCGGTATACAACACGTGAACGTCATCGTCCAGACGGCGAACTTCTTTGGCCTGGATGCGCTTACCATGCAATACCTCATGGTGCAGGATCATCATATGTTCTATTACGTCCCCCATCCGCAGGGTTTCGCGCGCCGCATTAGCCAGTGCCAAACTTGGCGTATCCAGGGCACTGACGTCGAGGTGGCGTGGCCGCAAACGGGGATCTTCCGTAGGAGCATCGACGATCCACGTTTCGCACAGGCGCGCCATCGGCCCTGACAACGGCACCTGTAGCAGACAACGCACCAGGTTGTAGAACATGTGGAAATAGATCACCAACTCTTCTGCATTACCAGGCAGCCGCTCAATACCGTGCGCAATCAGGGAAACAAACGGCAGCACCAGCGCACTGCCCAACAGTTTGAACAACAGGCTACCCAGCGCCACGCGACGTCCTGCGGCATTCTGGCCGCTGGTGTTCAACATCACCAACAGGCCGCTGCCCAGGTTGGCACCAATCACCAGGCACAGCGCCACCTGTAGAGAAATCACGCCCGAGGCGGTCAACGTCGCGGTTAACAACACCGCTGCCAGGCTGGAATAGCTGATAATGGCAAACAGGGCACCGATCAGCGCGTCAAGCATCACATCGCCGGTCAATGACGAGAAAATCACTTTGACGCCATAGCCCTGGGTGATCGGCGTAGCGGCGGCCACAATCAGTTCCAGCGCCAATACAATCAGGCCAAGACCAATAGCGACGCGCCCCATCTGGCCTACGCGGGTTTGCTTGCGGCTAAGGAATAAAATCACGCCGACAAAAATCAGCAGCGGCGAAAGCCAGGAGAGATTGAACGTCAGCACCCGCGCCATGATCGCCGTGCCAACATCGGCCCCCAGCATAATCACCAGCGCAGGCCCAAGACCCACCAGCCCTTGAGCCACAAAAGAAGAAACCAG
This sequence comes from Serratia sp. ASV30, assembly GCF_016428815.1. Taxonomy (NCBI): domain Bacteria; kingdom Pseudomonadati; phylum Pseudomonadota; class Gammaproteobacteria; order Enterobacterales; family Yersiniaceae; genus Serratia; species Serratia sp. ASV30. Next base: position 66,209 of record NZ_JAELTL010000018.1, read on the forward strand.
CAACGCCGTCGCATTACTACTTTGCACCAACGCGGTTACGCCAATACCTGCCACAAAAGCCAGCGGTTTTTTCTCTATGCTGCTGCTCAGAACCTGGCGCAAATTGGCACCATAGACCCGCATAATGCCGGTACGAACGATGTGAGTTCCCCATACCAGCATGGCAATGGCGGAAAGCAGATTAAGAAGGGTCAACACGGAAGGCTCACTCCATTGACGCCCGGCAGGCACCACAGGCTATCCCGCCTGCCAGACGCCAGTTAAGCAGGACAGCGGCAAATCGCTTATTGCTATCAAGAAGGAATATCCAGAGGGGGAGCTATCAATCATTACGATAGCGAAATGATGCAACTACCCGGAATATAACAGTTTCCAATTGTAGCCTAATTTGGTTGCCCTCGGGCGAAAATTGGCCACAAACGCGCAAAAACTGTGCAATATCAATGAACTCTGACAGACGAGTGTTATTCTAATCGTCACACTTCAACCCTTGGTAAACAGAGCTGATGGAACACCCTGGTTTTGCAGCCATTATCGTTGGCGGCGGCGTTGCGGGCTGCACTGCAGCGCTATTATTGGCACGCGCGGGCATCAGTACTTTGTTACTGGAGCGGGGTACTCAGGCGGGCAGTAAAAACGTTAGCGGTGGCAGGTTATACTCCCATGTCCTGGCCAATCTGCTGCCGAATTTTGCCGCTACCGCCCCTCTGGAACGTCATATCACCCAAGAAAGACTCTCAATGGTGAGCGGCAATAGCGCGGTGACACTCGATTATCGCCATACCTTGCCCTGTTCCTACAGCCTGCTGCGCGCCCGTTTCGATCCCTGGCTGATGGCGCAGGCGGAGGCCGCCGGGGCGCAATGCCTGACCGGAACACAGGTCGATGAACTGATCGTGCAGCAAGGCCGGGTGGTCGGCGTTATGACGGCGGGTGAAGCGTTATACGCCAATACGGTGATCCTGGCAGAAGGGGCCAATACGCTGCTTGGCGAGCATGCAGGATTGCAGCCAAAGCCACCAGCAGCAACGATGGCGATCGGCGTGAAAGAGCTGTTGGCACTGCCGCGCGAACGGTTGGAAGAGCGTTTCGCACTGGAGAATAACCAAGGTTGCGCCTGGCTGTTCGCTGGCCAGCCCACGCAAGGGAAAATCGGCGGGGGTTTCCTGTATACCAACCGCGATAGCCTGTCGCTCGGCGTGGTGTGCAATCTTTCCAGCCTCACAGAAAGTAAAATCGCCCTGCCGCAGATGCTGCAACAGTTCAAACAGCACCCTGCCGTGCGGCCATTGCTGAAAAATACCGAGTTACGGGAGTACAGCGCCCATCTGATCCCCGAAGGGGGAGCGGAAAGCATGCCACCGCTGTTTGGCCCTGGCTATCTGCTGGTCGGCGATGCAGCCCGGTTATGTATCAATACCGGGCATACCGTGCGAGGTATGGATCTGGCAATGCTATCGGCACAGGCAGCAGCGGAAACCTTGATTTCCGGGCAAGAGTTGCAGCATTATCCCCTACGGTTACGGCGAAGTTCGCTCTGGGCGCTGGTCCAGCAGTATCGGCGTCTGCCGGAGATGATGTTGCAATCTCCCCATTGGTTTAGCCGTTACCCGCAGTTGGCAGCCGACGTGCTGCAAGAGATGTTTGAGGTCAATGGAAATGCCCCTACGCCGTTGCGTAAGCTACTATGGCGCCACGCGCGCCGCATCGGCCTGAAGCAATTACTGAAAGATACCGTCAATGGAATGCGCAGCCTATGAACCAGCCCGATCTCAGCCACAACCATTATCAGGGGGATCACGCCGATCCACACATCATCCTGGCCGATGCACAGGATCGTACGATGCTGATGCGTTTGGTGATCGCCTGCCCCGCCGGGCTGTACCAGTTCCAGCCGGATGGCAGCCTGCGTTTCGACGTACAGGGTTGCCTGGAATGCGGTACCTGCCGCCTGCTATGTGGGGAAGAAACCATCACCCGTTGGCGCTATCCGCAGGCGGGCAACGGGATTGAGTTCCGCTTCGGTTAAAGGGCGTTGGCCAGAGCCTCTAGCACCTCGTGCATATCACCCACAATTCCTACGTCAGCCTGGGCAAAAATGGCCGCCTGTGGATCCTGGTTGATCGCCACAATCAGCTTGCTATGGCGAATACCGATGGCGAACGCCGGAGCACCAGAAACCCCAGCAGCAATGCACACTTCGGGAGCAATGATGGCACCGGACATGCCCAGCAAGCGATCCATCTCGCACCAGGCGTTCATCACTACCGGCCTGCTGGCGGCCAACTCTGCGCCCATGTTGGTCGCTAACTGCTGCATCTGGACAACCTGCTGGACACTGCCAACCCCTTCCCCGATGGCCAGTACATAGCGCGCCCGGCTCAGCGGTGACGCTGCGGGTTGCGGTGAACACGCCGAGGCCAGTATCCACTCGGCATCGGGTATATTGGCTGGCTCAAAGCGTCTGGCTGCCACCGGGCCTGGCACTATTTCAACGTTTACCGCACTGCTTCGGGCCACGCTCAGGCACCAAGGTTCCCGTACCATCGCCAGTTCGGCGGTGAGATTGTTGCCATAGACGGCTTTGGTTACCCGGCATTCACTGCCGTTAATTTGCGCCTGTTCCACCGCACAACAGGCAGAACCGCCACTCCGGCAGGCCAGACGCGTGGCCAACTCGCCACCTTCATCGCCAGCAAACAGCAGTAATCGCGGTGCGAAAGCTTGCCGCATCTGCTCCAATACCGCTAATCGCGTCTCTGCCAGCCGGGGAGCGCTAACCCAACGTATTTGAGCCACCTCGCCGTCCAGGCGTGGCAGACTCTGTGGCACCTCATCGCTGAATAGCCAGAGCTCCAGGCTCTCTGCAGCAAGCTCGCTCAGCCGCAAGAACTGATTAATCTGGCTGGCCTGCGTTGGAAAGTTGGGGGCATCCGCATCCAATATCAGTGCAATATTCATCATGGCCACCGTTCACCGAGATAATCCTGGCACAACCGCTGCACTTTCTGCTCCACGCTGTCCCCCTCAATCACTACCCCGGCGCGACGATGCTCCACATAGCTTAAGCCACACAATTGCACATCACTGACGGGTTGCTCCGCTATTGCCAGGTCGGTGGGTGACAGACGTTGGACCTGCCGTTTACCCGCCGCCAGCTTCTGCTTTAACGTAGGAACGCGTAACGCACTCGCCTGTTGCGAGTTCCCCACCACCAGCACTAAAGGAGGCATCACCGTCATCACCTCCTGCCCGTAATCCGTTTGCCGAGTAACCCGTAAGGCCCTCACTTCTTCTGCCGCAGCTAATTGGCAAACGCCGGTGATACAGGGCCAGCCGAGGCGTTCTGCCAACAGCAAAGGCGTTTGGCTATTTTGCCCTTCCAGGCTTTGCGCCCCCATGACGATCACCTGTTGGGATCCCATATGCTGCTGATAGGCCGCGATTAGGGCGGCAACCGTTGCAGGGTTAAAACGCAGATCCCACTCCGCAGGAGGCTCAATGCGTACCGCCTGCTGATATTCCAGCGCCATCAGTTGTTTCAGCGCCGGTTCGGCCATAGCATCGGCCACCGTCAAGACGCTCAGGTTAAGTTCCCTCTCATCACGTAGCATCAGCACCATTTCCGCCGCGCTTTCGTCATAGCCGCTTAACAGACGCCGGGCAAATCGGGTATCAATCTGCAACCGCTCATCGGGTTGCCAATCGCTTTTTGCCAACATGCCCAGATCCGGTGCGACCTTAATCGCCAACAGCAGGTTCATCCGTTTCTCCTGTCAGTGGGCGATTAACGGCTTTACCGAGGAGGCGCCCACCAGCGTCATATCCTTGGTTTCCGGTGCCCACATGATTGAGACCACCGCCCCCAGTACCAATACGCCCGTCAGGATCAGCATGGTGCCTTGCAGCCCCAACGAAAGCATCGACAGCGGCAGCAAAGCGGTGCCGATGGCCGAACCAAACCGGCTCATTGAAGTGGCAAAACCCACCCCCAGTGAACGAATATCGGTTGGGAAACTTTCTGCCGGGAACACCCCAACCAGATTACTGACCGCCGAAATCGTCAGCGTAAAGATGGCAAACAGCAACAGCATCATCCCCTGCCCCGGCGGCACAAAGGCCAATGCCCCCAGGCTGGCAGCCAGGATCCAGAACGCACCGATCAGGAAGCGACGACGCGGTAGCCATTGGGTAAAGCCAATCCCCATCAAGGCCCCCACCATCAGCAGGCCATTGAGCAGCAGGTCGGTAGCAAAGCTTTGGTTCTGCCCCAGGGAGGTAAGGATAGAAGGCAGGAAGGTATAGATAGCGAAATAAGGGATCACCAGACAGACAAAAAACAGGCTGTTGAACGCGGTGCGTCGCCAGTAACGCGGCGAAAATAAGGTGTGTATATGACGTGCGGTTTCGACCGGAATTTCGTCATTAAGGATCACATGTGGACCAAAGCAGCGCTGCACCACCAGATGAGCCTCGGCGATGCGCCCTTTGCGCATCAGCCAACGTGGCGACTCTGGCGTTCCAATGCGTAATAGCATAATCAATAACGCAGGCACCGCGCTTGAGGCCAACAGCCAGCGCCAGGACTCCGGCCCCAGATCGGCAAGGAAATGGCCAGCAAATCCGGCGGCGACGTAGCCTAACGTCCAGATCACGCTAAAGGAACCCAGCAGGATGCCACGATGCTTACGCGGAGCAAACTCGGCCAGCATGGTATGGCCTACGGCGTAATCGCCCCCTAGCCCGATCCCGACCAATACCCGTAGCCAGAACAGCTGTTCCGGCGTAGTGGCGAAAAATTGCATCACGGAAGCCAACGTGATGATGACAAAACTGAAGCTGAAAATTTTCTGACGGCCAATATGGTCGGAAACCCAACCCAATACCAGGCTGCCAAGGAACAGGCCAATCAGTGCCGAGCTGCCGATCATTCCTTCCCAAAACGGCGTCAGCCCCATCTGCGGCTTGAGCTGGGCCAACGCAAAGCCGATCACTCCCAATACATAGCCATCGGTGAGGTGAGCGCCAAAGGTTAACCCCGCCATTTTGCAGTGAAAAGCGTTAAGCGGAATATCATCCATGCGCACTTGCCGAGGCAGCCGTGTTGTCATCGTTACCCCCCAATGACTGTGCGAAAGGCCCGGCAAGCCGGGCCAGATAGGATTGTTATTTTTCAATCGGATAAATGGTGCCGGTGTTCATGATGCCATTCGGGTCGTACACCTCTTTCAGCGCCTTGAGGATGTAGTAGGCACTGCCGTGTTCATCCTTGGTCCAGTGCACGCGGTGTTTGCCGATGCCGTGGTGATGCACCATCGAACCGCCCTGCTTGATGGTCTCCTCCACGATGATTTTATTCAGTGGATTGTGATACTTGTCGATCTCTTCTTCAGGCTTGCAGTCCACCACGTTGTAGTCATACACAAAGTACATGTTGGTGCCGTTGATGTAGCTGTGTGACGAGTGGCCGCCCAGCATAGTGATATCACCGGCATGTGGGAACTCATCGCGGATGCGGCGGATCACATTCTCGTAAATCGCATTGATACAGCCCCAGTCGCCGGAAACCTCGGTAGTGAAGCCCATATTGTTGGTCTTCATGATCTGTACACGTTCCGCCGCCACTTTTTCCGGGCCCCAGTTCAGATTGTTGAACCAGGCTTCAATCAGCTTGCTGTCGACCTTTTTACATTCCGGATAGCGTTTAACGATCTCATCAATCCCCGCGCCGGTCGCCTGCGCAATCCCTTTGGCCCCTTCGGCCATAAAGATCAGTACGCATTTGCCTTCGGCAAAGTGGGTAAAATGCTGGGTCCCGTCTTCTGCGTCATACAAACGGGCAATGGAAGGACGATAGCCTTCAACCATCACTTCCCGCAGGATATCGAAACCGGTTGGCATGTTATCGAGGATGTAACCGTAGAACAGGTTGTTTTCCGGCATGTATTTGAAGATTTTCACCGTCACTTCGGTGATAAAGCACAACGCCCCTTCGTTACCGATAATCACATGGCGGATATCCGGGCCTGCGGCCCGGCGTGGCACGTTTTTAATCCGGGTGATGTTGCCGTTCGGGAATACCGCTTCCAGCCCAACCACCATGTCTTCGATCGCGCCGTACAGCGTAGAGAACTGGCCGATACTGCGTGTTGCCACCAGGCCGCCCATCTGGGCCAACGGTTTGGACTGCGGAGAGTGACCGGTCGTATAACCCTGGGCACGCAATTGATTTTCCAACACTTCCAGCGGTACGCCGCACTGTGCCGTAGCCTGCATATTGCGGATATCAATGTTGATGACCTTATTCATTCCCGAGCCATCCAGCACCACGGAATTCTTCACTACCGTTTCCAGCCCGCCCTCGGTGGCCGAAGCCCCGGTGCGCGGTACGCCAGTAATGCCGTGCTTATTCATAAACGCCAACACATCGGACACTTGCTGAGTGTCGGCCAATTTAACCACGGCGGCAGGCAGTGGCTGGGTAAACACGCCATGAATATCAGCATATTTTCGGAAACGGTCTACGCTGTTTTTCTGCAGCACTTTTTCGTCGGTAATCACCCGCTCTGGGCCAACAAGTTCTTTTAACTGAACAACAATTTCTTCACGGGACAGAGACATAAATAACCCTTCCTAAATTAAGAATAGATAAAATCGGCTTAAGTAAAATTAAAAGGAACCACCCATTAATTTAGCGAACCAAATAACCACCATCGACAACCAATAAATGGCCATTAACATAATCAGAGGCTCGACTGGCTAAAAATACCATCGCCCCCATCAGATCCTGCGTTTCACCCCAACGATTAGCTGGAATATGGTCAAGAACACGCTTATTCGTTTCTGGATTTTTACGCGTTTCGACCGTAATATCTGTCGCATAATAGCCCGGTGCAATGCCATTCACCTGTATATTGTATTGCCCTAATTCATCGCAATAGGCCTTGGTAAAACCTGCCAACGCATGCTTAGTGGCCGAATAAGCCGGTGACCATTGGCCGCCCAGATAAGAGAACAGGGAACAGATATTAATTATTTTCCCCTGCTTTTTCGGGATCATGATTTTTGCCGCTTCATAGCTCAATTCAAAGGCAGCGGTCAGGTTGATATCGATCATCGGATCCCAGTCTGCGCGGCCAAAATCCAGCACCTTATTCAGCTTACAGATACCGGCGTTGTTCACCAGAATGTCCACCGAACCGAAGGTCTCCAGACACTGGGCAATCACTCTGGCAGGCGCGCCTTTCTCAGTAATGTCCACCTGCATAAACTCAACTTTCACCCCTTGCTGCTCAATCATTTCGCGGGTTTGGCCCTTATCCATGATAAAGCTTGGAATGAACAGGTTGGCACCGGCTTTGGCCAACGCCATGGCAAATGCCTGTCCCAGACCGCTGTTGCCACCGGTGACGATCGCGGTTTTGCCTTTTAGCGAGAAGAAATCTAACGAGAACTCATTTAACGCGTTTATTGACATGATTTTGCCCCTTGGTCTGGAAAAAACGCAAAAAAAAAGAGAAAAGCAACCTCCCTGCACTTGGCAGAGAAGTTACTTTTCTCTTCATCTCTAGTAACTGGCAAAAAAAATAACACATAGGGTCAAGGTTATTCCGTGACACCTATCACAGTTTCATTTTTTACCGGGTCGAATTGACATTAAAATTTATTTATTTCGCAGTAACTCGGTGAATTACTACGCGATCAGATCCCACCTAATGTTCCCTACTTCAGTTTTGTGATAACTCTCACAGATGAATTATAGGTTGCCGTGCTATTTATTATCGCAGTTACTGAAAGAGACGAAGAGAAAAGTAACTTCCTGCACTGCGGGAAGCTTGCTTTTCTCTTTTTTTGTTTAACGCGATGTACCCAATAACGGTTAAAAGACGGGAAGCACACCAAACATTAACCATTAATGGGTGTATTTATGCGGAACTTCACCATGGAAAAAAATAATTCCCACCGTTGGTTAACGCTGGCAATAATAAGTATCAGCGGCGGAGTAAGTTTCGATCTCGCCTATCTGCGTTATATTTACCAAATCCCAATGGCCAAGTTTATGGGGTTCTCCAATACCGAGATCGGCTTGATTATGAGCACCTTCGGTATCACCGCAATTATTCTGTATGCCCCTAGTGGGATCATTGCCGATAAATTCTCCCATAGAAAGATGATGACCTTCGCGATGATCGCCACCGGCCTGCTGGGGTTGCTGATGGCGGTCTATCCGCCCTTCTGGGTGATGATCCTGATCCAGGTTGCCTTCGCTATCACCACCATCCTGCTGCTGTGGTCAGTCTCGATCAAGGCGGCCTCGCTGCTCGGCAACCATGAAGAGCAGGGAAAAATCATGGGTTGGATGGAGGGGCTACGTGGTGTGGGTGTGATGGCCCTGGCCGTATTCACCATGTGGATCTTCTCGCTGTTTGCGCCGGAAAACCCCAACAGCCTGAAGGCAGTGATCCTGATCTACAGCGGCGTATATATCCTGTTGGGCATGCTCTGTTGGTTCTTTGTCACAGATGGCTTTGTCACCAGTGACGAGAGCGAAAAACCGCATAAATTCAGCCTGGGGGATATTCTCTCGGTGCTCAAAATCAGCACCACCTGGTATTGCAGCATGATCATCTTTGGTGTCTATACCATCTACGCCATCCTCAGCTACTCCACCAACTACCTGACCGAAATGTACGGTATGACCCTGGTCGCCGCCAGCTATATGGGGATTGTGATCAACAAAATCTTCCGGGCCATGTGCGGGCCACTCGGTGGGATCATCACCACCTACACCCGGCTGAAATCGCCAACGCGGGCCATTCAGTTGCTGGCGTTAGTCAGCTTGGCCACCCTGGCCGTCTTGCTGATCACCAACCAGAACCCGACCTCGGTCGCCGTGGGGATTGGCCTGATCCTGTTGCTGGCCTTCACCTGCTACGCCTCACGCGGGCTTTATTTCGCCTGTATCGGCGAAGCCAGAACGCCAAAATACATTATGGGCACCACCGTGGGGATCTGCTCGGTGATCGGCTTCCTGCCCGACGTGTTTGTTTACCCGGTTATCGGCCATTGGCAGGACACGCTGCCCGCCGCCGAGGCCTATCACAATATGTGGCTGATGGGGTTAGGGGCAACCTGCCTGGTCGTGGTGTTCACCTTCCTGCTGTTTAACAACATCAAGCGCGCCGGCGCCAAAAGCACAACAACACAGCCGGCCACCGAATAATTATCTCAAGGAGTTGCGACATGAAGAGCAAGTACCTGATGGGTGTGGACGTGGGCACCCAGAGCGCCAAAGTGGTGATTTTTGATCTGGGCGGCAACGCAATTTGCGAAGGGAAACAGCAGTTACGCAAGATGGATATCCCGGCCCCTCTGCTGGCGGAACACCCAGACGACGATCTGTGGGATTCGCTTAAGGTGGCTTTCCGCCGCGCCATGCAGCGTTTTGGCGAACGTGGTGGCAAGCCGCAGGACATTCTGGCGATGGGCATTTGCATCGTACGCTGCTGCCGGGTGCTGTTGAAGGATAACGGTGAGCTGGCCTATCCGGTGATTAACTGGATGGACAAACGCCTGAACAAGCCTTACGAATATATCGATGCCTATCAGGGCGTGCGTTATGTAACGACAACTTCGGGTTACATCACTCATCGCCTGACCGGTGAGTTCAAAGACACCTGCGCCAACTACATCGGTTGGTGGCCGATGGACAATGACCGCCTCGATTGGAGCACCGATCCCGCCGCCTGGCAAAGCTGCAATCTGACGCGCGACATGGTGCTGGACGTGGTGAAACCCGGTGAAATCCTCGGCCACATCACTCAGCAGGTGGCGCAACAGCTTGGCATCCCCGCAGGTATTCCGGTGGTAGCTACCGCACATGACAAAGCGGTGGAAGCGCTGGGAGCCGGTTCACTAGATGAAGGCGTTGCGCTGATTTCCCTCGGCACCTATATCGGGGCCATGGTACACGGCCATGCCAACGTGAAGGACGCGCAAAACTTCTGGCCCTTCCAGGCTTCTATCCCAGGGCGCTACCTGTATGAGTGCATGGGCGTGCGCCGTGGCATGTGGACCATCAGTTGGTTCCGCGATCAGTTTGGCGCAGCCGCACTGTCGGATGCCCATGACGCCGGGACCAGCATTGAGGAGTTACTGAATCAGGAAGCAGAGCGCGTTCCTGCGGGTTGTGAAGGCCTGATCACCGTCCACGATTGGGCACCACCGTCTGAAGCGGAATTCCGTAAAGGGGCCATGTTTGGCTTCGATGGCCGCCATACCCGTGCCCATATGTACCGTTCGGTGCTGGAGGGCATTGCCTTCACCATGAAAAACCATATGGACAAGATGGCGCTGGAGCTGCAAACCCCGTTCAAGCACCTGATTATTTCCGGCGGCGGGGCCAACAGCGATCTGTTTATGCAGATCTTTGCCGACGTGTTTGGCATCCCCACCAGCCGTAACGTGATGAAAGGTTCGGCAGCGGTGGGCTGTGCCATCAACGCCGGAATGGCGGTGAATGTCTTTAGCGATTACGAGCAGGCCGCGCAGAAGCTGGTACGAATGGGGGACAGTTTTGCACCGAATATGGCTAACCATCAGTTCTACAATCAGTTGAATCAGCAGGTATATCAACAGGTAAACAAACATCTGGACCCGCTGCTACAGGCACTCAGTCCGTTGGTCGACTAAAAGGCAAGGGCACCGGCATTCGGTGCCCTTACCCTTACAATTTCAACTTCCATACGTCGTGATTGGTGGTGGCAACGGCGATGGCCCCGGCATTCAGCGCGGTTTGCGCATCATCCTCATCACACACCAAGCCACCGGCAATGATCGGCAAGTCGATCTTTTCTGCCACCCAACCGAGCACCTTAGGCATGCAGCCCGGCAGGATTTCGATGCAGTCGGGCGTCGATTGCGCCACCTGTTTGTCGATATTGTGGAAGGAAATCGAGTCCATGATAAACAGCCGGTGAATGGTGTAGAAGCCTTGCTGACGCGCTGCCTTCACCATCGAGGCTTTGGTGCTGATAATGCCATCTGCCGCCGTGACGATTTTCAGGAAATTAATCACGATCTCCTTGTTGGAGCTGCCTTCCAGCAAATCAACATGCACAAAAGCATATTTGCCCGCGTCCTTCACCTGCTGCACGATGCGGCCAATATTGCAGATATTGCCGTACAGTACCGAGATGATCTGGCAGTCCGATTTGACCGCGATCTGCAGGCTTTCATTATCTTTTACCGCTGCGATCACCGGATGCAGCTTTAACAGCTCTTCGATAGACACGTTGTTCCCCTGTCTCTTTCAGCCTGCTGGCTGCAAATTAGTCCGCATCGTATCCCAGATTCGGGGCTAGCCAGCGTTCTACGTCGCCGATCTTCATCCCCTTACGCTGCGCGTAATCTTCGACCTGATCGCGCTGGATCTGTGCCACGGCAAAGTACTTACTCTGCGGATGGCTGAAATACCAGCCGGATACCGCTGCCCCAGGCCACATGGCGAAGGACTCGGTCAGTTCCATGCCGGTATGGCGGTTAACGTCCAGCAACTGCCAGATCTCCGCTTTTTCGGTATGCTCTGGGCAAGCAGGATAGCCGGGAGCCGGGCGAATACCTTGATAATTCTCACGGATCAGCTCTTCGTTACTCAGATTTTCATTGGCGGCAAAGCCCCAATGCCGCTTACGTACCTGCTCGTGCAGATACTCGGCAAAGGCCTCTGCCAAACGATCGGATAACGCTTTGACCATGATCTTGTTGTAGTCGTCATGCTTGGCATCATAGGCCGCCGCCAAAGCATCTTCTTCCAGCCCACCGGTAACCGCGAATGCGCCAAAATAGTCGGCTTTGCCGCTGCTTTTCGGGGCCACAAAATCGGCCAGACAGTAGTTCGGGAAATCGGTCTTTTCCGTTTGCTGACGCAGGTGGCGGCTGACCACCAGCACCTCTTCACGGCTTTCATCCCGGTAGACCTCCACATCATCCCCAACGCGGTTGGCCGGGAACAGACCGTAGACACCACGCGGGTTGAGGCTACCGTTAGCGGCCAACATATCCAGCATTTCGTTGGCATCCTGGAACAGGCGCTTGGCCTCTTCCCCTACCACTTCATCTTCCAGAATGCGCGGGTACTTGCCCGCCAGTGACCAGGTCATAAAGAACGGCGTCCAGTCGATATAGTGGCGTAGCGTGTTAATGCTGGCCTCAACCGGGAACACCCCCAGCTTGTTCGGCACCGGTGGCTGGTAGTTTTCCCAATCCAGCACCATGGCGTTATCCCGCGCCTGTTGCAGGCTGACCGGCGGCGTACGCGGCTTTTTACGCCCATGCTGGATACGCACGGTTTCGTACTCTTTGCGGGTGCGGGCGACAAACTCGTCCCGCTGGGTGTCTGACAGCAGCGCCGCAACCACGCCAACGGTACGCGAGGCGTTCTGCACGTAGGTAGTCGGGCCGCTGTAGTTCTGTTCAATCTTCACTGCGGTATGAGCCTTGGAGGTGGTCGCCCCGCCGATCAGCAGCGGCAGAGTAAAACCTTGGCGTTCCATCTCTTTTGCCACGTTCACCATTTCGTCCAGCGACGGGGTGATCAGGCCAGACAGGCCGATAATATCCACGTTCTGTTCGCGGGCGGTTTTCAGGATCTTGTCCGTTGGCACCATCACGCCCAGATCGATAATTTCGTAGTTGTTACATTGCAGCACCACGCCGACGATGTTTTTGCCGATGTCGTGCACGTCGCCCTTCACCGTCGCCAGCAGAATTTTCCCGGCGGTGGTGCCTTTCTGTTTGCTGGCCTCGATGTAAGGTTCGAGATAGGCCACCGCCTGCTTCATCACGCGGGCCGATTTCACCACCTGTGGCAGGAACATTTTGCCCTCGCCGAACAGATCGCCCACCACGTTCATGCCAGCCATCAGCGGCCCTTCGATCACTTCGATCGGGCGATCCGCCTGCTGGCGCGCTTCTTCGGTGTCTAACTCAATAAATTCGGTAATGCCTTTGACCAGCGAATATTCCAGGCGCTTCACTACCGGCCAGCCACGCCATTCAGCCTGCTGAACCGCCACTTCATTGTCTTTGCTGCCCCGGTATTTCTCCGCCAGTTCCAGCAGACGCTCGGTGCCGTCCTGACGGCGGTTGAGCACCACATCCTCAACGGCTTCACGCAGTTCGGTGCTGAGATCGTCATAGATCGCCAACTGCCCGGCGTTGACGATCCCCATATCCATGCCGTTGCGAATAGCGTGATACAGGAACACCGCGTGGATCGCCTCACGCACCGGATCGTTGCCACGGAACGAGAAGGAGACGTTGGACACGCCGCCGGAGATCATCGCGTGCGGCAGGTGGGTTTTGATGTCGGCGCAGGCTTCGATAAAGTCGACGGCATAGTTGTTATGCTCTTCGATACCGGTGGCGACAGCAAAAATGTTCGGGTCAAAAATGATATCTTCCGGCGGGAAACCCACGCGTTCGGTCAGGATCTGATAAGCACGGCGGCAAATCTCAAATTTGCGTTGGCGGGTATCCGCCTGGCCGACCTCATCGAAGGCCATCACCACCACGGCGGCACCGTAGCGGCGCACCAGTTTGGCATGGTGGATAAAGGCTTCTTCGCCCTCTTTCATCGAGATCGAGTTGACGATGCCTTTACCCTGAATGCATTTCAGGCCCTTTTCAATCACGCTCCATTTGGAGGAGTCGATCATGATCGGGACGCGGGCGATATCCGGCTCACCGGCGATCAGGCTGAGGAAACGCACCATCGCCGCTTCGGCATCGAGCATCCCTTCATCCATGTTGATGTCGATGATTTGGGCACCGCTCTCCACCTGCTGGCGGGCCACGGCCAGCGCCTCGTTATACTTTTCTTCTTTAATCAAACGTTTGAATCGGGCCGAGCCGGTAACGTTAGTACGCTCACCTACGTTGACGAACAGCGATTTGGCATCAATATTCAGCGGTTCCAGGCCGGACAGGCGGCAAGCCACCGGTAACTCTGGCAACTGCCGTGGCGGTACACCTTCAACCGCTTTAGCCATCGCGGCAATATGCGCCGGAGTCGTGCCACAGCAGCCACCGATGATATTGAGGAAACCGGCATGCGCCCATTCACCCACCTGTTTGGCCATCTCTTCGGCATCGAGATCGTATTCACCAAAGGCATTGGGCAAACCGGCATTCGGGTGGGCAGTGACATAGCTTTCAGAGATACGAGACAACTCCGCCACGTATTGGCGTAATTCATCCGGGCCGAGCGCACAGTTCAGGCCAAAGGTCAGCGGTTTGACATGACGTAGCGAGTTGTAGAACGCTTCCGTAGTCTGGCCGGAAAGGGTGCGTCCAGAGGCGTCGGTGATAGTGCCGGAAATCATGATCGGTAAGGTCACACCCAGCGCTTCAAACTCGGTTTCAACCGCAAAGGCCGCCGCTTTGGCATTCAAGGTATCGAAGATGGTTTCGATCATGATCAGATCGACGCCCCCTTCCACCAGCGCGCGGGTTGATTCGCGGTAAGCCTCTACCAACTGATCAAAAGAGACATTACGGAAAGCCGGATCGTTAACGTCGGGGGAGATAGAGGCAGTACGGTTGGTTGGGCCCAGTACACCAGCAACGTAGCGCGGTTTTTCCGGGGTGCGTGCCGTCCATTCATCAGCGCAAGCGCGAGCCAGCAAAGCGGCCTGGTAGTTAATTTCCGCGGACAGCGACTCCATATGGTAGTCGGCCATCGCGATAGTGGTCGAGTTGAAGGTGTTGGTTTCGAGGATGTCGGCCCCCGCCTCCAGGTAGCCGTTGTGGATCGCAGTGATCACCTCCGGCTTGCTTAGCACCAGCAGGTCGTTATTGCCTTTCAGATCGCTTTGCCAATCGGCAAAACGCTCACCGCGGTAGTCTGCCTCCTCCAGCCGATAGCTCTGGATCATGGTGCCCATACCGCCGTCCAACACTAAAATACGCTGCGATAGCTGCTGACGCAGTTGTTCCACTCGATTTATCACTGTAGCCCCTTCACACCCGATTATCCGCCCGACGACTTATTACCCCACATCCCAATGTTGTAGCGGCGCGGCACGCTGCGCCCGTCATGCATCCTGCAACTTGAAAGATGGAGGGTCTGACATCCTAGCACAGGTTATGGCGGCAAAGGTGCGAGCGGGTATTGAGAGTTTTTCAGGTTCGCCGAGCAACAGATCCGATGAGCGGAGAAGCAACTTGCAATTCATACACAAAAAACGAAAATGAATTCCATCATACGGAAAGCACAAGGTGAATCATGGCCACTCCCGTTCCCGCCAAGCGCGGTAAAAAACCCCGCGCCGCCGCCCCCGCCACCAGCACGGCGACCGGCCAGGTCCAGTCACTGACCCGTGGTCTGAAACTATTGGAATATATTGCCGAAGCGCAGGGCAACGTAGCGCTGACCGATCTAGCGCAGCAGGCCGGGTTGCCCAACTCCACCACCCATCGCCTGCTGACAACCATGCAGCAGCAGGGTTTTGTCCGTCAGGTAGGCGATCTTGGCCTGTGGACCATGGGGGCACATGCGTTTGTGGTGGGCAGCAGCTTCCTGCAAAGCCGTAACCTGCTGGCCATGGTGCATCCTACGCTGCGCCGCCTGATGGAAGAGTCGGGTGAAACGGTCAATCTGGCGGTGATGGATAAAGCCGAAGATCAGGCGGTGATTATCGATCAGGTGCAATGCACCGCGTTGATGCGCATGTCGGCCCCAATTGGCGGCAAGCTGCCGATGCATGCTTCTGGTGCGGGCAAAGCCTTTCTGGCCAGCATGCAAGACGATGAGGTAACCCGGCTGCTGCATAAAAAAGGCATGCACACCTACACTCCGCATACGCTAACGCCACATAACTTGAAAGAAGGGTTGGCGGTGATCCGCAAACAGGGATTCTCGTTCGACGATGAAGAGCATGCCCTTGGCTTACGCTGCCTGGCAGCCTGTATCTTTGACGAGCACCGCGAAGCCTTTGCCGCCATCTCCATCTCCGGCCCGGTATCACGCATTACCGACGATCGCGTTACCGAACTGGGTGCGCTGGTGATCCACGCGGCGAAAGAAATCAGCCTGGAGTACGGCGGCGTACGGTGATTAGACGGGCGCAGCATTCGGCGCCCGACGTCATGTGCAAATCCCCGCTGTTATTTTTCTGTATCGCGCTGTAGAGACTTTGTTTCGCATCCTGCGAAAAGTATGAATTCGATCACAATTAGCGATCTTGCCACCGAAAGCCGATTGCAACCTTTGGTGCTTCCATCGACAATGTTACCGATAACATGTTACCGGTAACAATTATCCATAAATAATATAGCCGCAGCAAACTATGACTCGCAGGTGGGGAACCAAACCATGATCAATAATCAGAATCGTGTTTACGTCATTATGGGCGTTTCCGGCAGCGGCAAGTCTGCCGTCGCCAGTGCCGTGGCCCAACGGCTATCTGCCAACTTCCTGGACGGTGATTTTCTCCATCCTCGTTGCAACATCCAGAAAATGGCCTCAGGTGAACCGCTCAATGATGACGATCGTGCCCCCTGGTTGGCTGCCCTGAACGACGCCGCTTTCGCCATGCAGCGTACCAATGCGGTCTCCATCATCGTCTGCTCTGCGCTGAAAAAACATTATCGCGATCGGCTGCGAGCCGGTAACGACAATCTGTCGTTCATCTATCTGCACGGCGACTTCCCGGTGATCGAGGCTCGGCTGGCTGCCCGCAAGGGGCATTTCTTCAAACCCCAAATGCTGGTCACCCAGTTCGCCACGCTGGAGCAGCCGGGCCAAGATGAAAGTGACGTCCAGGCCATCGATATCGATCAGCCGCTGGATGCGGTGATTGCCGACACTGTGCGACATATCCAGAGCTTTCTGCCGCAAGAAGCCTGTGCATAACGAGATGTTCTGAACAACATAACTAGCCCTCGCCGCGCGCATTAGGGCTGCATTGTGAGGATGGTATGATTAACAGCACCCTGGCACGTGTAACACAACGCATCATTGAACGCTCAAAACAAACCCGAGCCGCCTATCTGGCGCGCATTAATGAAGCCCGTACGCAGACGGTACACCGCTCGCAGCTAGCCTGTGGCAACCTGGCCCACGGCTTTGCCGCCTGCCAGCCCGACGATAAAGCCGCCCTGAAAAACATGGTGCGCAGCGATATCGCCATCATCACCGCTTACAACGATATGCTCTCTGCCCACCAGCCTTATGAAAGCTATCCACAGCGGCTAAAGCAGGCGTTGCACAGCGTTGGCGCCGTTGGCCAGGTCGCAGGTGGTGTGCCAGCAATGTGCGATGGCGTGACACAGGGGCAGGACGGCATGGAGCTGTCGCTGATGAGCCGCGATGTGATAGCCATGTCCGCAGCCATCGGTCTCTCCCATAACATGTTCGACGGCGCGTTGTTCCTGGGTATCTGCGACAAGATTGTGCCGGGGCTGGTGATGTCTGCCCTGTCCTTCGGCCATTTGCCTGCCATATTTGTGCCAGCCGGGCCGATGAGCAGCGGCCTGCCAAATAAAGAGAAAGTACGTGTGCGCCAGCTGTATGCCGAAGGCAAAGCCGACCGCCATGCGCTGCTGGAAGCCGAAGCCGCCTCTTACCATGGCATTGGCACCTGCACCTTCTACGGCACCGCCAACACCAACCAGATGGTGATGGAAGTGATGGGCCTGCATCTGCCCGGCGCTTCTTTCGTTCACCCAGACACGCCGCTGCGCGATGCGCTCAATGATGCTGCCGCTCGCCAAATCACCCGCCTGACAGAAACCGCCGGTAATTACCTGCCGATAGGCCAATTGGTGGATGAAAAAGTGGTGGTTAACGGCATCGTATCGCTACTGGCCACCGGAGGATCGACCAACTTGACGATGCATATGGTGGCCATGGCTCGCGCAGCAGGCATCATCATCAACTGGGATGACTTCTCTGAGCTTTCCGATTCGGTGCCACTGCTGTGCCGCATCTACCCCAACGGCCCGGCGGATATCAACCAGTTCCAGGCGGCGGGCGGTGTGCAATTGGTCGTGCGTGAGCTGCTGAACAACGGCCTGTTGCATCAGGATGTGCATACCGTCGCCGGTTTCGGCCTGGAGCGCTACACCCAGGAGCCTTGGCTGGATAATGGCCAGCTAGCCTGGCGCGAGGGAGCGGCAAGTTCGCTAGACGCGAACGTGATTGCCAGCCTAGCCAAACCGTTCGAGCACCATGGCGGCACCAAGGTGCTGGCCGGTAATCTGGGCCGCGCGGTGATGAAGACGTCGGCGGTGCCTGCTGATAATCAGATTATCGAAGCCCCGGCGATCGTATTCGACAGTCAGCACGATATCGTCCCCGCCTTCGAAGCGGGCAAGCTGGATCGGGACTGCGTAGTGGTCGTACGTTTCCAGGGGCCACAGGCCAATGGCATGCCTGAACTGCATAAGCTGATGCCACCGCTCGGGGTATTGATGGATCGCGGCTTCAAGGTAGCGCTGGTGACCGATGGCCGCCTGTCCGGTGCTTCTGGCAAGGTTCCTTCCGCAATCCATGTCACCCCGGAGGCGTACACCGGCGGCATGCTGGCCAAAGTACAAAGCGGCGATATGCTCCGGGTGAATGGCCGCACCGGCGAGCTGCAACTGCTGGTCTCGGAACAAGAGCTGGCCCAGCGCACTCCCTATCAACCCGATCTGAGCGCTGAAAGGATCGGCTGTGGCCGTGAACTGTTTGGTGCGTTACGCAGCCAGCTTTCCGGGGCCGAACAAGGTGCCTGCTGTATCACGTTTTAATCCTGGCCATGGCCCAGTTTGCTGGGCCTGCTATCAGCCAGCCTGCGCGTACCCCGAAGGCAGACGCTGGCTGAAACGCCGCTTTTTACGGTAGGCAAACACATCCTCGACATGCCCCTCCTTGATACGCTGCTGCAATCCTCGCCAGTAGTCCGCCTCGAACAGATCGCTGTGCATCTCCTCAAAGACCTTGCGGATACGCCGGTCGCCACACAGGAAATGGCGGAATTCTTCGGGGAAAACGTCGTTGGGTGAAATGCTATACCAGGGTTCACTGGCCAGTTCATCTTCCGGGTAGCGCGGCGGCGGAATATTACGGAAGTTCACTTCGGTCATGTAGCAAATCTCGTCGTAGTCGTAAAACACTACGCGCCCATGACGCGTCACGCCGAAGTTTTTGAACAGCATATCACCGGGGAAGATATTGGCCGCAGCCAGCTGTTTGATCGCATTACCATATTCTTCGATGGCGTCATGCATTTGCCGTTCGTCTGCCTGCTCGAGATACAGGTTCAGCGGTGTCATCCGACGCTCCATATACAAGTGCTTGATGACCACACGATCGCCGAGATCTTCCAGCTTTTCCGGCACCTCGCGCTGCAACTCCGCCAGCAGTTGCGGGCTGATGCGCGCCTTATCCACTACAAAATTCTCATATTCCTGGGTATCGGCCATCCGCCCGACGCGATCGTGCTCTTTTACCAATTGATAGCAGGCCATCACCTGCGCCTGCGTAACCTCTTTCTGCGGCGCAAATTCGTCTTTGATCACCTTGAATACCCGATCGAAGGACGGCAGCGTAAACACCAGCATCACCATGCCTTTCACGCCCGGCGCAATAATGAATTGCTCCTGCGACTGGGCCATAAAATTCAGGTATTCGCGGTAGCATTCGGTTTTACCATGCTTCTGGCAGCCGATCGCCATATACAGTTCGGCGGTGGTTTTACCCGGCAGGATCTCCCGCAACCATTCGACCATCGCCGCTGGTAATGGGGCATACACCATGAAGTAGGAACGGGCGAAGCCAAACACGATGCTGGCTTCGGCCTTGCTGGTCAGGCAGGTATCAATGAACAACGCGCCGGACTCGCTGTGGTGGATCGGCAACAGAAACGGGTAAACCCCGTCGACCACGCGCAGCTTACCGACCAACCAGGCCGCCTTGTTACGGTAGAACAGCTCATTACCAATTTGGAACGTCGCTCCCGCTAACTGTTGGGAGCTGAAGGTTTGCAGTAAGGCTTGAGTGATATAGCGAATATCGCGTGGCAGATCTTCCCATGGCAGACGCAGCGGCAAGTCGATCAACAGGCTGTGAAGCATGGCGGCCAAATCACCGTTGGGGGTAAAATCACGGGCTAATGGCCTGGGGATATCACGAAAGCGCCGTTCAGGCTGCGAACTGAAAACGAACAGTTTGTCCGGGGTTAAATCCCGATGTTTGAACAGCCGACAGTAAACCGAGTTGAAGAAGCTTTCGGCAATCTCAAAACGCGGGTAGTCGGGCAACAGCTCGGTATAAACCGCCTTCACCCTATTGGGGAAGTCCGCATCGTAATATTTCTGCCCGGTGATACATTTCAGTTGCTCGACCACCAGACCGACGTGGTGATCGTAAAGATGGATACGTCGTTTCATCGCCTGTTGTACGGCGGGCCAGTCTGCCTGCTCAAAACGCTGCTGCGCTCCGGCCGTGACTTCAAGAAAGCGGCCATATTGCGCATCAAAGCCCTGCAGGATCGTCTGTGCAATCAACAGCTCCAGTTTTTCCGCCATTTTTGCCTCTGCCATTCAGGAATGAAACAAGAGCCTGACACCGCGCCAGGCCCCTGGGGATCAGAACTGCTGTTCTTCGGTGGAACCGGTTAGTGCCGTTACCGAGGAAGCGCCCCCCTGAATAATGGTGGTGACTTTATCGAAGTAGCCGGTCCCCACTTCCTGCTGATGCGAAGCAAAAGTGTAACCACGCTCGACCGCGGCAAACTCTGGTTGCTGCACTTTTTCGACATAGTGCTTCATGCCTTCACCACGTGCGTAAGCGTGTGCCAGATCGAACATGTTGAACCACATGCTGTGGATACCGGCCAGCGTGATGAACTGGTATTTATAGCCCATGGCGGACAACGCGTCCTGGAAGCGGGCGATAGTCTGATCGTCCAGGTTCTTTTTCCAGTTGAACGACGGTGAGCAGTTATAGGCCAACAGTTTGCCCGGGAACTTGGCATGGATCGCATCGGCAAAGCGTTGCGCAGCTTCCAGGTCCGGCGTTGAGGTTTCGCACCACACCAGATCGGCATAAGGCGCATAGGCCAGCCCACGGCTGATCGCCTGCTCAATACCGGCATGGGTACGGTAGAAACCTTCGGCGGTGCGTTCACCAGACACGAAGGCGCTGTCATACGGATCGCAATCGGAGGTCAGCAGGTCTGCCGCGTCCGCATCGGTACGGGCAATCAGCAAGGTTGGGACACCGAGAACGTCAGCAGCCAAGCGCGCCGCAACCAGCTTCTGGATAGCTTCCTGGGTCGGTACCAAGACCTTGCCGCCCATATGGCCACACTTCTTCACCGCCGCCAGTTGATCTTCGAAATGCACCCCGGCGGCACCGGCTTCGATCATCGCCTTCATCAGTTCAAAGGCGTTTAGTACGCCGCCAAATCCGGCTTCGGCATCCGCCACGATCGGCAGGAAGTAATCGGTATAGCCTTTGCTGCCGGGTTCAATCTGGTTTGCCCACTGGATCTGATCCGCCCGACGGAAAGTATTGTTGATACGCTCAACCACCGTCGGGACAGAGTCGACCGGGTACAGTGATTGATCGGGATACATGGCGGCAGCGGTGTTGGCATCAGCCGCTACCTGCCAACCGGACAGGTAGATCGCTTCGACGCCCGCTTTCGCCTGTTGCAGCGCCTGGCCACCGGTCAGCGCCCCAAGGCTGTTCACGTACCCTTTGCGGGATTTGCCGTGCAGCAACTCCCAGAGTTTCGCCGCTCCGTTTTGCGCCAGCGTGCAAACCGGATTGACCGAGCCACGCAGGTTGATCACGTCTTCGGCGCTGTAAGGGCGGGTGATGCCTTCCCAGCGTGCTGATTTCCATTCCTGTTCCAGCTGTTGGATCTGTTGGGTACGAGAGGTCGTCATATTTTTATCCTTTTCAATACTGTAGGGTTAAAGGTCAGGAACGGTTTCAGGCCAGTAATTCGTAGCCGGGTAAGGTCAGGAAATCGATTAATTCGTCTTGCGTGGTAATACGCTCCATCAGCTGTGCCGCCTCTTCGAAACGGCCTGCGTGATAACGCGCTTCACCCAGTTCTTTACGTACGACCTGCATCTCTTCCTGCAGCATCTGGCGGAACAGGGCTTTGGTTACCTGTTGGCCATTGCTGAGGCTTTTCTCGTGATGGATCCACTGCCAGATTGAGGTACGTGAAATCTCGGCGGTGGCGGCATCTTCCATCAGGCCATAAATCGGTACGCAGCCATTGCCGGAGATCCAGGCTTCAATGTATTGCACCGCCACGCGGATATTGGCGCGCATACCGGTTTCGGTACGCTCACCGTCACACGGTTCCAGCAGTTGCGCCGCCGTGATAGGAGCATCGTTCTCACGCAATACATCTAGCTGGTTCTGCCGCTCACCCAGGATGCGGTTAAACACCTCCATCACCGTATCGGCCAGACCTGGATGTGCCACCCAAGTCCCGTCATGGCCATTGGTCGCTTCCAGTTCTTTATCCGCGCGCACCTTGCCCAACACCACCGCGTTTTGCTCGGCGTCTTTGCTGGGGATAAACGCCGCCATTCCGCCCATAGCAAAAGCACCGCGGCGGTGACAGGTCTTGATCAGCAAGCGAGAATAAGCACTGAGGAAAGGCTGGGTCATGGTGACGGACTGACGGTCCGGCAGCACCCGATCGCCATGGTTCTTCAGCGTTTTGATATAGCTGAAGATGTAGTCCCAACGGCCACAGTTCAGCCCGACGATATGATCGCGCAGGTGATACAGGATCTCGTCCATCTGGAATACCGCAGGCAGGGTTTCAATCAACACCGTGGCCTTGATAGTGCCGCGCGGTAATTCGAAGCGATCCTCGGTAAAGCTAAAGACTTCGCTCCACCAGGCAGCCTCCTGCCAGGACTGGGTTTTCGGCAGGTAGAAATACGGACCACTGCCTTTTGCCAGCAGTTGGCGATAGTTATGGAAGAAATAGAGTGCAAAATCGAACAACCCACCAGGGATCGCTTCCCCCTGCCACTGCACGTGTTTTTCCGGCAAATGCAGGCCGCGCACGCGGGCAATCAACACCGCTGGGTTGGGTTTGAGCTGGTAAATCTTGCCGGCTTCGTTGGTGTAAGAAATGGTGCCGTTTACCGCGTCGTGCAGGTTGATCTGCCCGTCGATAACCTTGTCCCAACTTGGGGCCAGCGAGTCTTCAAAGTCGGCCATAAACACTTTGACGTTGGCATTGAGGGCGTTGATCACCATTTTGCGTTCAACCGGACCGGTAATCTCAACCCGACGGTCGCGCAAGTCAGCGGGAACGCCGCGGATCTGCCAGTCGCCCTGCCGAATGGAATCCGTTTCCGAAATAAAGCCAGGCAGCTCGCCACGATCGATTTTCTCTTGCCAGCTGGCGCGTGCCGCCAACAGTTTATTGCGTTGTGGCGTAAATTTCCCCACCAGTTCAGCCAGGAACTCGACCGCGTCATCCGTCAGTATCTGCCGCTCTGCAGAGCCGAAAGCCTGTGTAAACGCTAATTCTGTGCCTACCATCTGTTGCGTCATTGTCTTGATCCTTTCCATCATTCCACGCCGCCATTACAGGCCAGGCGAAGCATTGTTGTCGGAAATCGGGTGAAAAAAAGACCGCCAACTGGTCAGATGTCATCCCGCAGGATCCTAGAATAACTAACAAAAACTAAAAATCAAAAACGATTTCCATTTTTTTAATAAATATTTTATTAACCTTTTATTATCAATTGATTAGATTATTTATCATTTATGGCAAACTAGGAAACCGGTTCCATTGCGAACGAGAAATACCAGTAATGCATTGTTTTTAAATGAGTTATCGATGCTGAAACGTTGCAGATTTGGCAGGGAAAACGGTGGGATAAACCAGGGTGGCCTCGATTCAGCCACCCGTTACAGAGAAAAATGTTACTCGAGGGTAGGATTCATATGACGCAGATCGAACGGCGTGATCTGGTAAACGTAGTAGTTCAACCAGTTGGAAAACAGCAGGTGACCATGGCTTCGCCATGAAGCTGCGGGGGTCAATTCGGGGTTATCATCGGGGAAATAATTTAGCGGTACGGTCGGGTTGAGGCCTGCATCGTTATCGCGACAATACTCGCCCGCCAACGTCAGGGTGTCATATTCCGGATGCCCGGTGACAAATGCCATGCGTTTATCCTTGGTGGCGAACAGATAGGCACCTGCCAGCTCTGATTCTGCCAGGATATCCAGATCGGTGTACTGCCGCAGGATCTCGGTTGGGAAATCGGCATAGCGGGAGTGAGGAGCCAGGAAGGTTTCATCAAAACCCCGGGTCAGCAAGGCATGCTGGTGCAGCGTACGATGCTGGTACACCCCAGAGAGCTTCACCTCTCGTGTCTTCTTTGGAATGCCGTACAGGATGTTTAACGCGGCCTGCACTGCCCAACAGACAAACAGGGTTGAAGTCACATGATCCTTGGCCCACTCGATCACTCGCTCGATCTGCGGCCAATAGGCGACATCACAGAAGTCCACCAGGCCCAGCGGAGCGCCGGTGACGATCAGCCCGTCAAAGTTCTCATTCTGGATATCTTCAAAGTTACAGTAGAAATTATTCAGGTGCTCCGTAGGAGTGTTCTTCGACTCACGGCTATCGATGCGCAGTAGCTGAATATCG
Source organism: Serratia sp. ASV30 (assembly GCF_016428815.1). Classification (NCBI taxonomy): domain Bacteria; kingdom Pseudomonadati; phylum Pseudomonadota; class Gammaproteobacteria; order Enterobacterales; family Yersiniaceae; genus Serratia; species Serratia sp. ASV30. The sequence goes on from NZ_JAELTL010000018.1 coordinate 90,907, forward strand.
ATCTGCAATGGCGAGTTGGAAAGTAAACGCAGGAACTGATTCTCCGTTTCGATCTTTTTCGGCATCAGGTTGAGAATAAGCACCTTTAACGGCCTGATTTCCTGTGTTTTTGCGCGTGAGGATGTCATGACAAACACGTTCTCATTACGCAAGAAATTGACCGCAGGTAACTCATCAGGAACACGAATCGGCATTGCTTACCCCTCACATATCCGTTTATACGTTTAGACTTCTAGATGCCCGAAGATAGCGCTTTTTTAGCGTCATGTCGAGGATTCAACGGGAAGGTGAAAATGTTTCATCGCCAGGCAGGGAGGGCTGTTCGTAAATAGTAAGCAGGGAGTCTTTTGTCTGTTTAGTTGGCAGTCGTCCCCTCACCCTAGCCCTCTCCCCCAGGAGAGAGAACCGATCGAGTCCGCTGACATTCCTGCGCAATATCCCATCTTTCTTCTTACTCCCAGCATCCTGAAGCGGCACGAGCTCACCCACAACGCCGGGCTGCTCACACTGGTGTTCCTGATGTTCTCGGTTGGTGCTGTGGGAGAAGGTTGGGGTAAGGGGGTATCTTCTGTTTTTGACCCATAGCAAAAAGGCCATCCTTGCGGATGGCCTCTTGGCTTAATTGATGCTTGGCAGTGTCCTACTCTCGCATGGGGAGACCCCACACTACCATCGGCGCTACGGCGTTTCACTTCTGAGTTCGGCATGGGGTCAGGTGGGACCACCGCGCTATTGCCGCCAAGCAAATTCTTTTGATTCTTTTCTTTCTGCCGAACTTCTAAACCACTTAAATAAAGTGGTGCTGATACCCAGAGTCGAACTGGGGACCTCACCCTTACCAAGGGTGCGCTCTACCAACTGAGCCATATCAGCACACTAATTTGATGCCTGGCAGTGTCCTACTCTCGCATGGGGAGACCCCACACTACCATCGGCGCTACGGCGTTTCACTTCTGAGTTCGGCATGGGGTCAGGTGGGACCACCGCGCTATTGCCGCCAGGCAAATTCTGTTTCATTCCAACCGCGTCACTTTCGTGTCGCCATCAGAACCAATCTCGGAACTTCGCTGAAAATTGTCGTCTACTCTAAAACACCTTTGGTGTTGTAAGGTTAAGCCTCACGGATCATTAGTACTGGTTAGCTCAATGCATCGCTGCACTTACACACCCAGCCTATCAACGTCTTAGTCTTAAACGTTCCTTCAGGGGCCTTAAAGGCCCAGGGAAGACTCATCTCGAGGCAAGTTTCGCGCTTAGATGCTTTCAGCGCTTATCTTTTCCGCACTTAGCTACCGGGCAGTGCCATTGGCATGACAACCCGAACACCAGTGGTGCGTTCACTCCGGTCCTCTCGTACTAGGAGCAACCCCTCTCAATCTTCCAACGCCCACGGCAGATAGGGACCGAACTGTCTCACGACGTTCTAAACCCAGCTCGCGTACCACTTTAAATGGCGAACAGCCATACCCTTGGGACCTACTTCAGCCCCAGGATGTGATGAGCCGACATCGAGGTGCCAAACACCGCCGTCGATATGAACTCTTGGGCGGTATCAGCCTGTTATCCCCGGAGTACCTTTTATCCGTTGAGCGATGGCCCTTCCATTCAGAACCACCGGATCACTAAGACCTACTTTCGTACCTGCTCGAGCCGTCACTCTCGCAGTCAAGCTAGCTTATGCCTTTGCACTAACCTCACGATGTCCGACCGTGATTAGCTAACCTTCGTGCTCCTCCGTTACTCTTTGGGAGGAGACCGCCCCAGTCAAACTACCCACCAGACACTGTCCTCACCCCGGATCACGGGGCCGAGTTAGAACATCAAACATTAAAGGGTGGTATTTCAAGGTTGGCTCCATGCAGACTGGCGTCCACACTTCAAAGCCTCCCACCTATCCTACACATCAAGGCTCAATGTTCAGTGTCAAGCTATAGTAAAGGTTCACGGGGTCTTTCCGTCTTGCCGCGGGTACACTGCATCTTCACAGCGAGTTCAATTTCACTGAGTCTCGGGTGGAGACAGCCTGGCCATCATTACGCCATTCGTGCAGGTCGGAACTTACCCGACAAGGAATTTCGCTACCTTAGGACCGTTATAGTTACGGCCGCCGTTTACTGGGGCTTCGATCAAGAGCTTCGCCTTGCGGCTGACCCCATCAATTAACCTTCCAGCACCGGGCAGGCGTCACACCGTATACGTCCACTTTCGTGTTTGCACAGTGCTGTGTTTTTATTAAACAGTTGCAGCCAGCTGGTATCTGCGACTGGCTTCAGCTCCGAGAGCAAGTCTCTTCACCTACGCGCCAGCGTGCCTTCTCCCGAAGTTACGGCACCATTTTGCCTAGT
>NZ_JAELTL010000190.1:0-485 GCF_016428815.1 Serratia sp. ASV30
TAGCACTAATAAAGGTTACCGCAAGATAGTATTCTTCCTTTATAATACTTTTTATACCTTCATAAAGGAATTTGTTTTCTGAAAAAAAATAAACGTTCATATACTACTTCCGTATAAAATTGCGTGATTTTTCAATGGTTATAGGGTGATATTCTAAATCTATATTCTTACCAAGTAAAAATACAGTTCAGGATGATTCTGGTGCGGAAACGAATCAGGTTGATAAGATTCAACTATCAATACATATAGCTATTGGTGAGTGTAAGCTTCCAATTTGATATCCGTTATGAAACGTTTTCTTATAGATAAACACATGTGAAGATAATACCGACTCTCCACTCATAAATTTTTCAATAAGACCTTGAGGAGATCGGTCAGTGTCAAGTGAAAAGGTGCCGCTCCACTGAATTGCCACTACATTAGCGCCGTCTTTATTTAAAATTTCGTGGACGATATTAATCCTCTTGGAGACAGGGGTAGTTACC
>NZ_JAELTL010000191.1:0-485 GCF_016428815.1 Serratia sp. ASV30
CCATAACAAAGAATGAGCAGTAGCTACGAATGAATATGGTGTCGTGATTACTTCACCAGTTATTCTTAATGCCTGCAGAGCTGTAAGCAGGGCTATAGTTCCATTATTAAATAATGCAATCTCATTGACACCAAGATATTCACAGAGTTCTTTCTCCAACGCCTCATGCATTGGCCCACCATTAGTCAAAATTTTGTTATTCCAGATACTTTCCAAGTAAGGGGTGAACTCACTCAAATCCGGTAAATAAGGTTGAGTTACGTAAATATTTTTATCACTCATTAATGACTCCGTTAACACATTCGCATAAATTTAATTTTTTGCAGACTTATTTAGGGATAGTAAACGATAAAGTTAATAAGCTCCATCTCTTTTTAATACAACATTTATAGTTTTAAAAAGGATAGCAACATCATTCCATAAAGACCAATTTTTCACATACCACGCATCAAAATAAACACGAGTATCATAATCCACATCATTAC
>NZ_JAELTL010000192.1:0-477 GCF_016428815.1 Serratia sp. ASV30
CCCCCCCCCCCCCCCCCCCCCCCCCCCCCCCCCCTCTTTTCATGCAGATGACGGAATACGCGATGATACCTCCTGTCTCGTGGGCTCGGAGATGTGTATAAGAGACAGGGCTGACACACTGTGATTAAACTCGGGATCACCTTTGAAATTAAAATCGATTAGCGATTCCCTGATCAAAGTTGACACTCCTTGTTTTAAAAAAAGATCTGGCGTTACAATTAGGCACTTAAACACGGTTACTTCTCCAAAATAATTACAAATAATTAAATGATGGAATAGCTAACACATTAACCATTTGATAATTTAATGAGTGCAGTGAAGTATTTTTGCGCGGAATTTCAAACGATAAACCACGAGTTCTAATTATACATGAACATTCATTTAATTAGAATTATCCCAGCTTAATAAAAACCATCCCTGGATGCTCTTTACCGTTATAGCATCGCGTACTTCGCCTCAAAATCACCTTACTCTAGC
>NZ_JAELTL010000193.1:0-474 GCF_016428815.1 Serratia sp. ASV30
TTTGAGGGGAAGGTATGAAATACACAATAAATAAGATGGTCGTATACAACTCTTCGGATGGGACATTGCTGTCCATTGATGATGCTATCGGCATGATAACGTTGACCCGAGTGACCAGTGAACTGTTACTACTGTTGATTAAAAAAAATAATATCCCAATAAACAGAGATACTATTTTAAGTGAGTTATGGGATAAGAAAGGATTAAGTTCTTCAAGTAATAACCTTAATAACTATGTTTCTATGTTAAGAAAAGCCTTGGCACAATGTGGCTGTCTTGATTACAACACAACCTTACCCAAATATGGGTTAATATTTAATGCGGAGTTTTTGATAATTGCATAAGTGTAAATGGAAAAATAATTAAATCTGTTGAAATACAAAAAGCCTAAAAACTAATAACATTTTTTGTTATTCATTAAAAAAAATAGCAATATAAAAAAGTAAGAACGTAATAAAAAAATAAAAATAAAAT
>NZ_JAELTL010000194.1:0-472 GCF_016428815.1 Serratia sp. ASV30
GAACCCTTCCTCCTCGCTGAAAGTGCTTTACAACCCGAAGGCCTTCTTCACACACGCGGCATGGCTGCATCAGGCTTGCGCCCATTGTGCAATATTCCCCACTGCTGCCTCCCGTAGGAGTCTGGACCGTGTCTCAGTTCCAGTGTGGCTGGTCATCCTCTCAGACCAGCTAGGGATCGTCGCCTAGGTGAGCCATTACCTCACCTACTAGCTAATCCCATCTGGGCACATCCGATGGTGTGAGGCCCGAAGGTCCCCCACTTTGGTCCGAAGACGTTATGCGGTATTAGCTACCGTTTCCAGTAGTTATCCCCCTCCATCGGGCAGTTTCCCAGACATTACTCACCCGTCCGCCGCTCGTCACCCAGGAGCAAGCTCCTTGTGCTACCGCTCGACTTGCATGTGTTAGGCCTGCCGCCAGCGTTCAATCTGAGCCATGATCAAACTCTTCAATTAAAAGCTTGATTTGCTG
>NZ_JAELTL010000195.1:0-470 GCF_016428815.1 Serratia sp. ASV30
GCTCATTCCTGCTTCATTACATATCGATTTACATATGTCACTGAAGCATTTTTATTTACTTAGCAATGGCTACTTCTGGCATGAAGCGGATTGGGGATGGTTTCATTACGTCCGCTTTGAGCGATAAGCAGAGTTTATCATAACAAACACCTCCAAACAGATTCACTTCGAGGTGTAAGGGGCTATAGTGAGCCCCATACTATTTATACCTTAGTTCTCCGAACTAGATTGTAAATTTTCTTGGTCAAAATAGTTTTTATTCACTCCGAAAAAAACGTAAACGCCTTATCCTTTGGCGATGTACTTTTAGCAACGACACCATAAGACTCTAACGTGATAAATTTGGATTCAAATATTTCCGTTGGGATTTTCTTTTGTAGTAGCTCGAAGAAATTTTCATCATGTGTTGAGATTATAATTTGCTTATCGAACTGGACAGAAATATTTCTTAACATATCAATCATCGAAAG
>NZ_JAELTL010000196.1:0-469 GCF_016428815.1 Serratia sp. ASV30
GCCAGCATGATAGTAAAAAAACAAAGACTCCAAACAATCCAACTATCGGTCTATTTATTTTAACCACGGCTATATCTCCCCCAAGTGTTAAAAAATTGATCTGGATATATCCGCATGCTGCCGCTTAAAATCAAGGTGATCTTGCAGGCGGTAGTCATCATCAACAAAAGTTTGCGAAACTGGATCGTACCTCATAAGCCTTCAGTCCCTCGATTTAGGCTAAGTCAGCACAGTATATGAGTTTACATATTACAATCCCATAAATTTTACTCATCAATGCGATGGACATCAGATTTTTTAGCCATAGAGGAAATTACGCTCTATGGATGGGTTATAGCTCGACAGGACGGAGAGTAATGCTCAGTAATCTATTCAATAATTGCCCAATCACATTCATAAAGCGAATGTATTAGTCTTGGCTAAATTGATAAATTCCATTCTTTATCTGAGCCTTGGATCGGTACGAGGT
>NZ_JAELTL010000197.1:0-461 GCF_016428815.1 Serratia sp. ASV30
GACATATGGCAGAATGAAAGCAATTTTTTCAGAGCTATAGGGTTGATTCAGGGATTAGCATTTGTAGAGTGTTTTTCATTAACCAACAGTAAAGTAAGCATATTTGTCCCTGAGAGCAATGAAGAATCTATATCTTTTCATGCTGAAGTGTTGGCTTGCCTTCAAGCACAACAGATTAAAAAGCTGGCACTAAGCCATTATCAGATAACGAACGAATTACCATTTAATGTGACGGCGTCTGATGATGGTTGGTCAACCCGAGCCATCGTATTGAGCGAAAAAATGAATAATATAATCATCCCTCAATTAAGAGATAAAGGTTGGCAATGTCTAAATTTTGGAGATCCAGAAAAGGATGGTGAATATATTACTGTAGAAGCAGAAAAAAATGGTAGACGTATAAAAATCGCCTTAGTTTACAACTTCGCAATTTCTTCAGAAGTGTATGATAAATTTAATGG
>NZ_JAELTL010000198.1:0-459 GCF_016428815.1 Serratia sp. ASV30
AGTAGTTCTTCCTACACCACCTTTAAAGGAATGGAATGCACATATTTTGGGGCCATTGATGACAATCAAATTGAATCTAAATTAGAAAAACTAAATGACTGGATTGAAAAGGCGTTACAATAATGAAAACAAAATATATCACCTGGCTTGACGTAGAAAGAGAAGTAAAAAGAAATTACAAATTCAAAAACGAAGGCAATATAGTAACTGCTATCTTCTGTTATTCATCAGGAATGGAGGTTGAGTATTGTGGAAGTAGAGAAAAAGCAATTGATGAACTTAAATCAATATTTAAGAGCGCTTTAATTGAAGCCAATGATGAGTTTTCTATATCACTTGAAATTAATAATGAAAATTATCAAATTGAATTAATTGAGTCAACAAACAAAAAATTAATTAACAATGTCGCATATCCACTTTGGCAAGAGCATGTCTACATCAGTGATAACAGCTATAAGC
>NZ_JAELTL010000199.1:0-455 GCF_016428815.1 Serratia sp. ASV30
CCCCCCCCCCCCCCACACCCCCCCCCCCCCCCCCCCCCCACCTACACCCAGTTGGCATCGTCGGCAGCGTCAGATGTGTATAAGAGACAGTCGTAATACGGGCTATAAAAACAACACTAAAAACCTGGTTATCTACACCGTAAACCAATCCGGTGAAACGAAAGAAAATTTAGTCCCGGTGCATGAAATAAAGAAATTCAAGCATCACTGGGACATTACACGTGCAATACTGATGCAGATTGCCTCGCTGCAACGGCCTGAGCTGGTGATTTCTGAGGAGGTTTTCTATGACTTCAATGTTAACCCCTCGACGTTTCAGTTTCAGAAGAAAAGCCTTCGAAGAAGGCTGGCAAACTTCGTTGGGATCACTACGTCACTTATCCTTATATGCGGGGCCTTGTATGGTGCATCTCTGTCTCTTATACACATCTCCGAGCCCACGAGACAGGAGGTAT